>JAVLBD010000039.1:0-11144 GCA_031581405.1 Dehalococcoidia bacterium | reverse complement strand
ATCACCCTTCATCAGCAGGGTGAGGGCGATGGTGAATACCCCGATGCAGGCGGCGAAGATAATACATGCCTTTACCACCGCACGGTTGCGGCTGAGGAACAACTTAACCCGTTGCCAGAGAGTTGCGACCCTTCCTGATAAGCCACGCTTTATAGAACGGGTCCCTCCAGTACTCTTGTGTTTTTTCCCTTTAGCGCCCATTCACGTCTAGCTTTTACCAGCGTTATAGTCATTATAATACAGGATTGGAGCAGTAATACACAATTTGTATGGATATGTCAAGGGTCACCTCCTGAAGGTATCGAAATCACATTGTTCTTTTTTTCAGAGACTGCTGGAATAGTCTGGATCAACCCCCTAATCCCCCAAGATTGGGGGACTTTTTGTATCTGGGGGACACCCCCAGAACCCCGGCAGGAAGTATCCTGCACCTCTTTTTCAGCAGTCTCTGTCTATATATTATCCCTTAGCTTGCTTCGTCCCCCGACGGGTGGGGGTCCTCGCAATGACGGTGCTGTTCCAGATCCCTAAACCTTGATGTATCGGGGTACCTCTTTTTTATAAGTCTCGCCTATGTTGCCGTCATCAATGTACCGGGCGACCCTTAAAACCCCTTCACATCCCCTATCATTTGTGGTATAATTTCTTAATGCAGGGAGTAGTTAGTTATCGGATCAATTTTCTGAGTTTCGCCAAAGCTAGTTTTTAGCTGGGGCGGAACTTTCTTTTATGGATAGGAGACCACGATTAGCATAAAAGAGATTAACGACAGGAATAGCGAGTACACCGCCGAAGACATCGTGGTGCTGGGCGGCATGGAGGCGGTGCGCCGGCGTCCCGGTATGTACATCGGAAGCACCGGTCCGCGGGGGCTCCACCACCTAGTGCAGGAGATCGTCTACAACAGCATCGACGAGGCGCTGGCAGGCGCTTGCGATAGGGTAGAAGTAACCATTTTCGAGGATAACCGTATTTCAGTTTCCGATAACGGCAGGGGGATCCCCATTGAGGTGCACACGGCAACTGGAATGTCGGCTCTGGAGTCGGTTATGACAGTGCTCCATGCCGGAGCCAAGTTTGGTGGGAGGGGCTACAAGGTCTCTGGCGGTCTTCACGGTGTTGGCGCCTCTGTGGTAAATGCGCTCTCGTCGGAGCTGTGGGTAGAGGTGAGGCGGGACGGCAAGCGCTACCGGCAGGACTACCGCCGCGGGGTGGCCCATAACGGGGTGGAGGAGGTGGGTGAGGCATCTGATACCGGAACGACAACCACTTTCCTCGCTGATGTGGAGATCTTCGGCAACATCAACTACGATTTCGATGCCCTGGCACAGCGCTTCCGCGAGATGTGCTACCTGACCAAGGGGATTGAGATTCACTTTGAGGATAAAAGGTCAGACCGAGAGGTCACCTTCTACTTCGAAGGGGGCATTGCCAGCTTCGCCCGATATCTTAATAAGAATCGACCGGTGCTCCATGATCCCTTCTATATATCGAAGGCGGTAAATGGCACTGAGGTTGAGGTATCTGTGCAATACAACGAGGGCTTCGCCGAGAACACCATGACCTTTGCCAACTGCATTAATACCCAGGAAGGTGGCAGCCATCTTACCGGGTTTCGCACTGCTATTACTCGCGTTATTAATGACACCGCACGCAAACTCAAGTTCATCAAGGAGGATGAGCCCAATATCGTCGGCGATGACACCAGAGAGGGGCTGGTGGCCATCATCAGCATTAAGCTCGCCGAGCCCCAGTTCGAGGGGCAGACCAAAACAAAGCTGGGTAACCCCGAGATAAAGGGTCATGTGGAGTCGGCGGTGGCGGAGGGTCTCTCAGAATACCTTGACGAGCACCCCGCTGATGCGAAACGAATCATTGAAAAATGCCTCACCACGGCGCGTGCTCGCGAGGCAGCGCGAAAGGCGCGCGACCTGGTGCTTAAAAAGAACTCCCTGGATACCGGCACCCTGCCCGGGAAGCTTGCCGATTGCTCGGATAAGGACCCGGACCATTGCGAACTGTATCTGGTAGAGGGAGAATCGGCTGGAGGCTCAGCCAAGCAGGGAAGAGACCGCAGCTTCCAGGCAATCCTTCCCTTAAAGGGTAAGATACTCAATGTGGAGAAGGCCTCCCCGGAAAAGATGCTGGCCCATGAGGAGATCCGGGTAATAATCACCGCACTGGGGATCGGGATAGATAGTGAGTTGGAGCTCTCCAAGCTGCGCTACAACCGCATCATAATAATGACCGATGCCGACGTGGACGGCGCCCATATCCGCACTCTTCTCCTCACCTTCCTATTCCGTCATATGCCCGAGTTGATCTCCAACGGGCATCTCTACATCGCCCAGCCACCCCTGTATCGATTGACCAAGGGGAAAACACAGCAGTGGATCTATTCCGAGGAAGCGCTGGAGCGCTCCATTACCGATATTGCTTTTGAGGGCCTCTCGGTACAATCACTAGACGGCTCAATCACTTTCAAGGGAAAGAAGATTCAGGACCTTTTAAATTCACTAAAGGAGTTTGAGCAGGGGCTTGCTGCCCTCGAGAAGGAGGGCATACCGCGGGAGATATGCACCACTCTCCTGATGAAAGACGATTCCCTCTTCCAACTTGACTTCTTTGGGAAGGAAAGCCTGCAGCAGCTAATGAAATGGTTTGAGGGATCAGGGTTTCCTGCCAGGTTATCGTCCGATGACACCGAAGAGGAATTCTGGATCGAGGTTGACTACAATGAGAGGCCAATCAGGCTTAATAAGAGCATCCTCAGGCATCCGATGCTCCTTCGCTGCCTCGAGGCGTATCCGCATGTCAAGCGATTGACCGAAAATAAATCGTATACCATTGTGAAAAAGGGCAAGGAAATCGAGACTGATGTTCCCTGGTATGAGCTCGCTGGTGTGCTGAAGAAAAGCCATGACAGATCAGGAGTATCACTCCAGCGCTACAAGGGCCTGGGGGAGATGAGCGCCCAGCAGCTCTGGGATACAACGATGAACCCGGAGACCAGGACTATATTGCAGGTTAACATCGAGGACGCAGTGAGGGCGGATAAAATCTTCGAGACCCTTATGGGGGACGAGGTCCCTCCCCGCAAGGCCTTCATCCAGGCCCACGCTAAAAGCGTGAAGAACCTGGATATCTAGTTTGTTCAAGTCTATTCCCACGTACTAACAGAGACTGGTGCAATACTCTCAATCAACCCGCTCTATCCCCCAATCCTGGGGGACTTTTTTAAGCTGGGTCGGACACCCCCAGACCCCTCACACCCGATGATATTGGGGGACTCTCTTTATAGCTCCTGCTTATCAAAACCTAACAGACCAACGCCAGGAGCGTTAAATTTAGTCTGTTCTAACATCGCCCTCTTCATTTGCATGCACGATGGCCGAGAAATTGTACCCGCGCTTTTGCAGCTCATCGCTGCCTCCCTGGTGGCGGTCTACAAGCGCAATCACCCTGACTACCCGACAACCAGCGGCCTCCACTGCCGCTATCGCCTTGAGCGTGGAGCCGCCCTTGGTGATCACGTCCTCCACAATCGCTACTGTGAAGCCCTTTTCCGGTAGACGGCCCTCGATAGCCTTCTTCGTACCGTGCCCCTTCAGGTCCCCTCTCACTATAAAGGCGTCGATTGGCGTTCCTTCCAGATGGCTGACGAGAGCTACCGCCGTTACAATCGGGTCAGCGCCCAGGGTTAACCCGCCCACAGCATCAATGCCGCTATCTTTCAACAGCTCGTAAACCAGCTTTCCGGCGAGGTATGCACCCTCAGCGGAAAGGGTAACCATCTTGAGGTCAAAGAAGTAAGAGCTCTTCGCACCCGATGCGAGGGTGAAATCGCCGCGCAGAATCCCCCGCTCCTTAACCAGCTGCAGAAAACGCTCACGTTGCTCTAGCATCACTTCAGCCCTCCTTCTTTCCGCTTTTTCTACCTTTATTCACCTCACCTCCTAGCCCCCTTTGAGGGTCGGGGTATCTCTTTTTCGGCAATCCCTGAATATAGCCCTTTCTCGCTGATATAAAGCTCCACCACATTGGGAACGAGGCCTGTGATGGGGAGTCCACGGGCAACACGCTCCCTGATAACAGAAGAGCTTATGTCGATCAGCGGATTGTGAAGTATAGTGAAGCGTCGGGCGATTCCGGGGATGTTCCGTTCCAAATGCTTCAGGTCGATGGCACGATATCCGGGGCGCTTTGCCCCAACCAATCGGCACATGGTAATTATGTCCTCCGGCTTCCTCCAACTGAGAATCTCTGCTACGGCATCCAGGCCGAGGATGAAGTATAGGTTTGCCTCCTCGCCAAGCTCCCGTCTTAGATCGGTGAGGGTATCCACGGTGTAGGACGGGCCGGTACGCGTTAAATCAACGCTCGATGTGCGGAAGTAAGGGTTGGGGACGATTGCAAGCTTGATCATTGTCATGCGATCCTCACCGGGGGAGATGTCCCTGTGGTCTTTGAGCCAGGGCTCTCCGGCGGGGACGAAGATCACCCGCTCCAGCCCCAGCTTAAGCCTGGCCTCCTCGGCGATAATGAGGTGACCGTTGTGGATCGGGTCGAAGGTTCCACCCAGCACACCGATATTCTGCAATTTTGGGATCACTCCCATTTCATCTCTACCTTGCCGAAGCGGACCATGTCTCCCGGTTTCACCCCAGCATTTTTTAGGGCCTTGGCGACACCTATCCTGGTGAATTGATTCCGGATATAGGCCCGCGCCTCCTGGTTCTGTATATCCATCCTGGCTATCAGCTTTTCCGCCCTGGATGATGAGACAATGAAGACTTCCCCCTCCATGGAAACAGTCACCCTCTCCTTCCTCGGCTGGGGACGAAATACCGTTATCGCCTCTACAGGCTGAGGCGTTGCAATGCTATCCAGCATCTCACATGCCCTCGTCATTAACTGCGAAACTCCCTCGGTTGTCGCTGCGGAGATAAAGAGGGGCGCTTCTCCGTTTCCAAGCTCTTTCTGCAATTCGGGGATGCGCTCAAGGACCTCGGGCAGATCGATCTTATTAACCGCCACCAGTTGCGTCTTCGACGCGAGTACCGGATTGAACATGGCCAATTCCATATTGATCTGATCCATATCGGCACGCGGGTTAGCTGAACTGCCATCCAGCAGGTGAATAAGCACCCTGGTACGCTCGGCATGACGCAGGAAATCATGTCCCAGTCCCAGGCCACGGTGCGCCCCCTCAATGAGCCCGGGGATCTCGGCAAGCACAAAGGAGCTGTGCCCTACATCTACCACACCCAGAATTGGCTCTGTAGTGGTGAAAGGATAGGCTGCGATCTTCGGCCGCGCAGCAGATGCCGCTGCAAGAAGAGTGGACTTGCCCACGCTGGGGTGGCCGATGATCCCGACGTCGGCAATCAGTTTCAGTTCGAGGATCAGCGAGGCCTCTTCCCCTACCTCCCCCTTTTGGGCGATGCGTGGTGCCTGATTGACCGGAGTGGCAAAACGGGTATTTCCATAACCGCCACGCCCCCCCCGCACTACCATAACCCGTTGCCCATCCATTGCCATGTCTACCATCAATTCCCTTTCACCTTCGCGTTCTTTATAAAAGAGCGTACCCTGTGGTACTTTGATATCGAGGTCACTGCCATTCTTGCCATGCTTTTTCCTGCCGGAGCCGTTTTCACCCCGTTCCGCAGCAAACCGCCTTCTTCCCTGATAGTATTTAAGAAGCGTATTCATTCCTCTATCTGCAACAACGAAAATATTGCCGCCATGGCCCCCGTCGCCACCATCGGGACCACCATAAGGAACATACTTCTCCCGGCGGAAGCTGATAATGCCATTGCCGCCATCTCCTGCCCTAACGTAGATCTCAACTTTATCAATCAATACAGGTTACCTGTTCTTATTGATATTGCTGAAATAGTCTTAATCAACCTCCTAGTCCCCCAAGATTGGGGGACTTTTTGAAAGCTGGTGGGGCACTCCCAGACCCCCGGCAGGAAGTATTCTGCACCTCTTTTTCAGCAGTATCAATATGTATATTATCCCATAGATTGCTTCGTACCCCGACTTGTCGGGGTCCTCGAAATGACGATGCTGGGTGGCACCTCTCGTAGTACTGGTTAACCAAGAGCACCGGCTCTAGCCACTGTTTGAGCGGGTGCTCAAACCTACCCATAATTCCACATCTCCAACATTGATGTATCTGGGCACATTTTTTCACCGGCTCCTTGTTATTACTTATTATATTACTAATTAATAAACTGGTAACTCTTAGAATAATAACAATAAGCGTTGGTGCAGAGAATTGAGAGTGTTGAGAAAGCAGATATAATCCGAAGGGCAAACATGGTGCATTCTCGGTGCAGGGCATGTGTTAATAATAAGGGTTTATGTGTAAAAAGTTAAGCACTATTCTCAAGAGGAGGGAATTAACATAAAGAACTGATACTTATGCACCACAGGAGGAGGTTTTGCACTGAATTCAACTACTTATGCACCATTATTATGTTCTATTGAAGCTAGAATACCTTCAGACCTTACTTCTCGTGGTGAGCCCCTCCCTGATCTCAATCACATCGTGACGCAGTTGAGGACGGGTATTTATCTCGAGTGCGATCTTATCATAGCCGCGAAGGACGGCGGAGTGATCTCGATTACCCAGCTCTTTGCCAATCTCGTTGAAAGAGCACTGAATCTCCTCCCTAATAAGATAGATGGCGACATGGCGTGCTAATGCGGTCGGCTTATCCCTACGCCTACCGATCAGCGCCTCTGGTTCAAGTTCAAAGTATTTAGCAACATTGGTGATGATTAATGGAGGGGATAGAGCCCGGCGGGGCGCCGTATCGGGGAACTCGGCGAGCGCTTTCTCTGCCAGCTCAAGGGTGAGGGGCGCTTTGGTAAGCCGAGAAAAGGCGACGATGCGGTTGAGCGACCCTTCAAGCTCGCGAATGCTCTTTAGTACCTTGCGGGCAATGAACTCCAGCACGTCTTGAGGTAGTGATATATCGTTTTCCTCAGCCTTCGCTTGAAGGATGGCGAGGCGAGTCTCAAGTTCAGGGGACTGTACGTCGGTGACCAGCCCCCATGCAAAACGCGAACGCAATCGGTCCTCAAGCAGGGGCATGGATTTGGGGGGGCGGTCGCTCGTGATTACTATCTGGCGGCTGCCATTGTGAAGGTCGTTGAAGGTATGAAAGAAGCCCTCCTGTGTCTGCTCTTTCCCGATGATAAAGTGGATGTCATCGATTAATAGGACATCCACGCTGCGATACTTACTGCGGAACTCCTCGGTCTTCCGCTCACGGATCGCCTTGATGAACTCATTAGTGAACTGCTCGGTGCTCACGTATAATACGCGAAGTTTTGCGTCGGTAACGCAGCGTCCTATGGCGTGCAGCAGGTGGGTCTTTCCCAGCCCGACACCGCCGTAAATAAACAGCGGGTTATACACATGCCCCGGCTTTTCTGCGACGCCCATAGCGGCTGCATGGGCTAGACGATTGCAGGTTCCCACAATAAACGAGTCGAAGGTGTACTTGGGATTGAAGGTATTGGACCCTGTCTTCCGGTGGTTTACGCTGGCAGAGAATTTGCCATTCCCCTTGGGCTTTGATCGGGCGATTTGCTCTTGAATTTGAAAACAGACATTGACCCCATCCCCTACGACTCCGATAAGGGTCTTCTCAATTAGCGAGATCAGCCTCTTCTCAAGCCACTCGACGGCAAAAGGGGACGGTACACCAACGACGAATTTATCGCCCTCATAACTTAAGCCGACGGTGTCTTTGAGCCAGGTGTCGAAATTTGTTCTATTGACTTGTAGCTGAAGCTCGCCAAGCACGGCCTCCCAGATTTCACTAGCAGACTCCTTCACCAGCATATTCTTCTCACTCCTCATTTGGTAATGCAAAGTAGCGCAGATACTTCCGTAATCACAAGGTCAGTGATGTCCCCGATTCGGCGGGGTCACCCTGATAATATTTGGTAACTGGAGCCTCGCAGTTTTCAATAATCGACTGCGACAGGAACTGCCGGGGGATGCGTCAGAAACAGTACCAAAAAACCATGCCATGGTCAATAGTTTTGTGCACCAGTTTTGCACCAGTTTCAAGGTGACTTTTTGCCCGATAGTGACCCGCGTGATAGAATATGGCTAGCAAAATGAATATCGTTTTTATGGGTTCTCCCGCGTTCGCCGTACCGGCCCTGAAGGAGCTTATCTCCAGTGAATATGACGTGGTTGCTGTCTACACGCAGCCGGATAAGCCTGTGGGTCGTGGGCGAATAGCTTCCCTAACCGCCGTAAAACGGGTGGCTTTGGAACAGGGACTTGAGGTGCGCCAGGTGCAAAGCTTTGCTGACGCTGCTACTGTCGCATCTTTGGCCCAGCTTAATCCCGATGTGATTGTAGTGGCGGCCTTTGGCCATATTCTGCCGCCCCAAGTTCTTGCTATACCACCATTCGGTTGTATCAACCTTCACCCCTCTCTACTCCCCAGGTATCGCGGCCCTACCCCGATCCCGGCGGCCATCCTCTCCGGCGACGAGTATACCGGGGCCACCATCATGCTGGTGAACCAGCGTATTGACAGCGGCCCGATCCTCGCCCAGCGGAGGGTGGATATTGCTCCTGTGGATACCACGGGATCACTTACCACAAAGCTTGCCCAAATCGCCGCCCATCTTTTAATGGAAACACTGCCCCCCTGGTTTTCCCGCTCCCTTGTCCCTCAAACGCAAAGGGAGGAGGATGCCACCTATTCTAAGCTTCTCTCCAAGAAGGAGGGTGAGATCGATTGGCAGCTAACTGCCCCCGATATATGGCGGCGGGTACGCGCTTTCTCCCCTTGGCCTGGTTGCTACACGACATGGCAGGGGAAGGTACTTAAGATAGTGAAGGGTATCCCCTTGCCTGGAGAGCGAGGTGAGACAGGTATAGTAGTATCTCTTGGCAGGGGGGAGGTTGGGGTGAAATGCGGGGAAGGGATACTCAATCTGCTCCGGCTTCAGCTTGAAGGGAGAAACGAGATGGATGCCGAGGAGTTCCTCAGGGGGCAAAGGGATTTCATCGGGGCACGGCTCCACAAATCGAAATAAACAGAAAAGCCGGGCTAATAGTCCGGCCGCTGTGCTTGTGAAAGGTGCTTGGGGTAGCTAAAAGGTATCACGGAGTAATTGAGACTCCGTCATTGTGAATCAGTTACCGATGTACTTGGGGAACTTCTGAATCTGGGGGACACCCCCAGACCCCCAGCAGGAAGTATCCTGCACCTCTTTTTCAGCGGTCTCAATACAATAGGCTTATTCGGATTCCTCCGCACCCTCACCCTCAGCCTCAGCCTCACCCTCGGCCTCGGCCGCAACCTCCTCTACCACCTCTTCAACTTCAGCGCGGGCTTCCATTACGCTGACCACCAAGTGGCTGGCTTCGGTGAGCACTTCAACTCCCTCATTTACCTGTATGTCCCGCACGTGAATCGCCTGGCCGATCTCTTCAAGCACGGAGAGGTCCACCTCGATATTTCGAGGCAGGTCAGCGGGCAGGGCTTCTATCTCGAGAGAGGTCAGGTTCTCGATCAACATGACGCGGCTGCTCTTCGCTGCAGGAGCCTCGCCGATGAAGAGTAGTGGTACCTCAACCTTTACCTTGTGGGTCATCTCTACCTGGAAAAAGCCCACATGGAGCAGCTCTTGGGTTAAGGGATCGCGCTCAATATCGCGGATCATCACCGTTCGTGGCTTCCTTGCCGCATCGACTTTTAGATTAATCAGGGCGTTCACGCCTGCCCTGGCAATAAGGCGTTTCAGCAGCGATGTCTCTACCTGTAGAGGGAGGGATTCGATTTTTGGACCGTAGACGTTCACCGGGGTCAAGCCTTCCCTGCGAAGAAACCTCACCTTCTTTCCCAGAATATCCCTATGGCTAACCTTCAGTTCCTCTCGGTTCACTTCTACCTCCCTGAGACAAAGCTGACCATATTATACAACTCGCATGGTATGCGTGTCCAGTAGAAATTGTTTGACACCCCTATCAGGGTGAAGTATAATCGTAGCATGCCGAAGAGGACCTATCAACCAAAGAAGATACCGAGAAAACGGAAGCACGGGTTTCTATCACGCATGAGCACTCGAGGTGGTCGCGAGGTGCTGCGGAGGAGGAGGCTCAGGGGCCGCTGGCGGCTCACGGTGGCTTGATGGTAAAAACAGAGCGGCTTGCCGGCACAAGGGACTTCGAAGCCGTTTTCACTAATGGCAAGTCCTGGGCTAATAATATGGTAGTTCTGCGTGCATTACCCAACAGCTTAGGATCGAGTCGCTGTGGATTTGCGGTGGGAAAGCGATTGGGAGGGGCAGTAGTACGCAATCGGGTGAGGAGGCGGCTTCGCGAGGTGGTACGGCACGTTCCTATAGACGGGGGCTGGGATATGGTACTCATCGCCCGCCAGCCGGCTACGGAAACAGATTATCATACCCTGAGTAAGGCGACGGAGGAAATACTGGCTCGGGCGAAGTTTTTAAGTAGCGGGGAAAGATGAAGAGGATTGCCTTGGGATTAATCAGTGGTTATCAGGTGACCATTTCCCAGGTGACACCTCACGCCTGCCGTTTTGTACCCACTTGCTCTCAGTATACATCTGAGGCAATTCAAAAGTACGGGCTGGCGAAGGGTATTTACATAGGGGCGAAGCGTCTCGTCCGTTGCCACCCCTTTAATCCCGGAGGGTTTGACCCGGTACCTTGATGCCATTAGTTTCCGCCGTTAAGAGGTTTTTGTAATGAAACCAAAGGTAATTGTTTTATTGTTTTTATTTCTAGGTGGCTGCTTGCTCCTTTCGGGGTGTGTGGGGCTAAACCAACAACCTATAGGGTGGTCAGGACCCGTAGTGGAGGATGATTTCCTCTACGTTGGCACTGGTGGGGGCAAGGTCATCAGCTATACTCTAATAAGTGTAAGCGGTGGCAAGTATGCGACGGAGCGGTGGCAGTTTCCGCCAAAGGGCGAACCGGGGCTTGGCGCCGGCGAAGGCGGCGGCTTCCTTTCATGTTCAGCGGCTACGGGATCGGCCATCTACAGCACTACTTTTGTTGCCAATGGCGCGGTCTATTTTGGGGACTATGATGGCATGGTCTACGCCCTCAATTCATCGAGTCGCATAGCG
>JAVLBD010000038.1:0-11156 GCA_031581405.1 Dehalococcoidia bacterium | reverse complement strand
GGGGACACCCCCAGACCCCCGGCAGGAAGTATCCTGCACCTCTTTTTCAGTGGTCTCTATATACAAAGTGAGGATACCCTGATCATCTTTGCTAGTCAAGCAATATAGTTTAGTTAATAGTGGAGCTGTCCACTCTTGAGTAGCCAAATAATCTTATCTAGGCGGGTTCTTTGCTAAACCCCTCGGATGTGGGATGTTGCATATAATAACTTTCGGTATTAATGGCGTTATCTCCACTCTATTTTAATCTGGTCTTGTGGAGTCTGCGGAAATTCTCTAATTTGGGTTCAATCACGACGTGGCAGTATGATTGATCACCATTTCGTTTGAAGTATTGCTGGTGGTAATCCTCTGCGGGATAGAAATGCCTAAACGATGTGACCTCTGTAACAATCGGGGCGCCCCAAATATTGGCCGCGTGCATTTCCTTAATTAGATGCTCAGCAATTTCCTTTTGTCTATCGTTATGATAGAAGATTGCAGAGCGATATTGTGTACCCACATCCGCCCCCTGACGATTTAAGGTAGTGGGGTCATGTATGGAAAAGAATACCTCAAGTAATTCCCTAAAGGATATTACCTTCGGATTAAAAAAGATCTGAAGTGCCTCAGCATGCCCGGTGGCACCTGCACACACGTCGTGATAAGATGGGTTTTCCTCAGTGCCGCCTGTATATCCAGATATCACCTGCTCCACACCCTTCAATTCATTATAAATAGCTTCAAGGCACCAGAAGCATCCACCAGCAAGTGTCGCAACTTCCTTGTTATCATCCGCATTGATTTGTTCACTGTTTTCTCTCACATGCATGCTCCGTTGACCAGGTCAAACATATAGTCTGTATGTCTGTTATCGAGAATATTTATTGTCCTGCTATTGTGTGACCGCATTTTAAGCGCAAGAGAAGCTTGTGGTCAAGCTTATGAATGAGATAAAAGTTACATACATAGTTTGCCTTACAATTTATGATTAAGGAAATACAGAAAGGAGGTTAATCTTAAAGCTATGAAAACTGTTAGTCTGTGCGGAGGAAGTTCTTGTTGCCCGGTAGTCAGAATTACTGACGAAAAAGTGGAGATTGGTGAAGAGGGTAATCTGTGCGTTTTGAAACTTGATGAATGGGAAACCCTTAAGACCAAGATCCTGGATGAAGAGATTTAACATATCCAAGTTATAATCTCCTTAAAACTGAGTCCCGATAGATATCTATTGGGGCTCAGTATGTAATATGTAGGCATACATTCATTAAGACTGCTGAAATAGTCTCAATCAACCCCCCAATCCCCCAATCTTGTGGGACTTTTTTAAGCTGGGGAATACCCCTAGACCCCCGGCAGGAAATATCCTGCACTTCTTTTTCAGCGGTCTATTGAAATAGAGACATATACTTTTTGAAAACACGTGAAGAATTGGCAGTATTATGTATCTGTTATTTAAGGAAGGTCTCAAACCGGTCTTTCTTAGCCTTACATATCGGGCATACCTCGGGTGGTTTTTCTCGAGCACATAAATAGCCACAAACCCGGCATCTCCATATCGGCAAAGGAAGTGAGGAAATAATGCTGCTCTTCGTGGTTTTAGCTTTCGGCCTTTTCAGAACCGCGACTGTTGAGCGTCGTTCAGGTATCGCGCCAATATTCTTTACTCCATCAATAATTGCCTGAGAAACGTAAAGACCGCAATAACATGTACCGTAATCACCAAGGTCAGGGTCTCTGTAATCACAGGGGCAGATAATGTCAAGATCCTTCTCTTTCTTGCCAGAGGCTAACCTGCAAGGGCAAGACCAATACCCATACCTTTTTTCGTTGGTAAGCAGCCCCTTTAAGAGCTCCTTGGTAAATTCTACGTCTGGATTGAGATGATACCCGCCTGCGATGGCCTCACCGCTAAGCCTCTCGTATAATTTGTCAATTTCAGCTGAGGTTAACTTCAAATCGGTATTCATGCGCTTAACGCATCCCGGATCTCATCTTCTTTGAATCCAACGATACACCGGTCGTTGTCCACTACCAAAGTAGGAAAAGTGCGACTCGGGTTCCATCGCTCCACGTTCTTAATCACATGGTCCTTTTCATTGCTGTCCAGAAGGTCTACATACACATAGTCATACGCTACACCCAAATCGTCCAGAAGCTGTTTCGTTTTCCTGCACCAGACACACGTACTCAGCGCATACAATACCAAAGGACCTGCGTTTCTACCTGAAACATGTTCTATCGCCATTACACTCGCCTCCTCTCAGATGTACTTATAAGCAACTTCGTTATCATATTCTAGCAGACTGCTGAAATAGTCTCAATCCACTCACTCATCCCCCAATCCTTGGGGGCTTTTTTAAGCCGGCGGACATCCCCAGACCCCCGACATGAAATATCCTGCGCCTCTTGTTCAGCGGTCTCTCCGGTATAGACTACGGGTTTTATCAATCGCGCACAAAGTGTCTTCAGGTATACCTCTATACTACCTCCAGCATCCTGTCCACCGCAGACTTTGCTCTGAGTCGGATTTCCTCCGGAACCTTGATCTCAGGGGCCATCTCCTGCAGGGACCATAGAACGGTCTCCAGAGTGATCAGCTTCATTCGGGGGCAGACCGCTTGCTCGGAGGCGGGGATAAATCTCTTATACGGGTTTTCTTTTCGCAGCCGATGAAGTATTCCAATCTCGGTTCCCACTATAACATCCACAGCGGAGGTGTCACGTGCAAATCTACATATCCCCCCCGTGCTGAGGACGTCATCGGCAAGGGCGGTCACCTCCGGCCTGCATTCAGGGTGAACAACTACCTTAGCCTGGGGATACTCCTGTTTTAGTCGGATTATGTCTCCAGACCGTATCCTGGCATGGGTGGGACAGAATCCTGGCCATAGGATCATCTCCCTACCAGTCTTGGTAGAGACAAAATAGCCAAGGTATTGATCGGGCACAAACAGAACCTCCTGCTCTGCTCGTAGATTCCCAACAATTTTGACCGCATTGGCGGAGGTACAGCACACATCCGATTCCGCCTTAACCTCAGCGGTGGAGTTTACATAGCAGACAACGGTAGCTTCCGGGTACTCTTCCTTTTTTTTCCGCAGTCCATCAGCGGTAACCATATTAGCCATGGGACATCCTGCAAGGAGATCTGGAAGCAGGACTGTCTTATCAGGGCAGAGAATGGAGGCTGTCTCTGCCATGAAATGAACCCCGCAGAAAACAATAACAGCGGCATTTGTCTGAGCCGCCTTCTGGCTCAACTCCAGTGAATCACCCACGAAGTCGGCGATATCCTGAATCTCGCCCAGCTGATAGTTATGAGCGAGAATAATGGCATTTTTATCCTTCTTCAGATGCAGTATTTCCTCTATTAACCTGGCGTCTCCATCTAAATTGTCAATCACCGATTACCCTCCAAGTCTCGGTATAGACATTCATCTTCTTACCCCTTACAAAGCCGATTAGAGTTACGCCAAGACGGTCAGCGAGATCAACTGCCAGGTCGGTAGGTGTAGATTTGGAGATGACTATAGGGATGTTCCTTCTCGCTATCTTTAGTATCACCTCTGAGGAGATCCTACCACTGGAGATCACCATACGGTCATTTGTGGGTATATCTTCCAAAATGCACCTGCCAAAGATTTTATCGATGGCGTTATGCCTTCCAATGTCCTCGGTGAAGATCAGGATGTTCTTGTTATCACACAGAGCAGCGCTATGAACTCCATGGGTTTCTCTGTAAATCTCGGAACTTTGCTGAAACGCTCTGGCCAGGGTAAAGATATCACCGGCTGATACTTTCATCTCAGACTTAACCTTCTCCTGATTTAGTGTATCGGCAACGCGATAAAAAGAAGCCCCGCTACCGCAACCAGAGGTAATAAGCCGCTTGAATATAAGGTCTGCCGCCTCTCCTCTATCGCCCTCGGTTTCCACACGCACGACGCCCCGTCTTTCATCGAGAATGATTTTCCTAATCTTTTCCTTATTTTGTATCAAACCCTCGGAGGACAAAAAACCAATAGCTAGATACTTCAGGTCTTTCGGGGTGCAGAGCATGGTTACCAGTTCCTGGTCGTCCAGAATAATGGTAAAGGGAAACTCCCGGGCGACCACGTCCTCTACCTCACACCTACCCTCCTCAGTAACCCGCAGGATATTGAACTCTCGTACCCCGTCCATCATCCCTGGTATACCGTTAACTGGTCCCCAACTTTTGCTACACCACCACAAATAACCCTTGTAAATATCCCCTCTGTAGGCATAACACACACCCCTGCCTGTCGATAGATCGCGCACGGTGTATGGCACTCCTTGCCAATCTGTGTAACTTCCAACAGGATATCTTTACCGATGGAGATCCTGGTACCTATCGACAGGGATACCAAATCAATCCCCTCGGTGGTGATGTTCTCAGCGAAATCCCCGGGGCCCACCTTCACACCGAGTGCGAGCATCTTGTCGATGCTCTCCCGCGCCAGAAGGCTTACCTGCCGATGGGTACAGCAATCGGCATGAGCATCGCCAACGAGTCCATAATCTTCTCTGAAGAGTCCTTCGTTTACCGATTTCTTCCTCGTTCCCTTCTCCTCGCTGCTACATACTGCGACTATCTTTTGCACATTTTCACCACCCTGTCGATCTCATTCCGCCGGTTCAAAGTATGATCTAAGTTGGAGTATCTTTTCTGATTCAACAGGATCATTTGATTTCACCGTTATATTGAACAAGTGTAGACCTGACACGCCCATTTGTTGCACGGTCTCCGTTTTCACCCACACGGAGCTTTTATCACCAGGCTGCAATGTTGTAGGACCTACAACTTTAGGTTTGCCCGGTCAGCATCCTTCCAGGACCTTTATCCCCACATCATTAATTATGAGCGGTGCGTCGCCCTCATTTGTAAAGTTGAAGCTATAATCCAGTATAGAGCCTGCGGGCACTGTTCCCACATCAACAATTTCTTGATCGAAGTGGATCACAGGCTGGCCAGTCGAAGGCTCGCTACCACCGCAGGCAGTTAATCCCAGCGTTACCAACAGTAAAACGCTTAAGATTGATATCGGGACAATTCGTTTCATTTTTCCTCCTCTATAAGAACTTGGTTCTACTTCGATTTATCTGTATTGGTAGAGACTGCTGAAATAGTCTCAATCAACCCCCTAATCCCCCAATCTTGGAGTACTTTGAAAGCTGGGGAACACCCACAGACCCACTGTACGAAAAGTATCCTGCACCTCTTTTTCAGTAGTCTCTAATGATTTAATCTGTCCGTTGCAGAGCACTATAGAAGGCATTCCAGAAGGGGTCCACCGTTGGATGTTCCAGCTTCCTCTCCTTTCCTCCTTCTACCAGTATCATACCCTGACTTGGATCTACAAGCTCACCCACAACTGATGAGGTGATTCCTTTTCTAGTCAACGCTTCGATTACCTCTTCAGCCTTGTGCTCACGACAGGTAATTATCAGTGTGCCCTCGCTAATGGCTGCATAAGGGTCTATGTCAAAATAATGGCATATATCCATTACACAATCCTCGATCACGATTCGTTCCTTATCTACTATCGCTCCCAAATCCGCTGCCTGAGCGATCTCGTAAAGGCCGCCCCATATTCCGCACTCGGTAGCATCGTGCATCGCAGTGATTCCATTATCTCTCACACCTATACTTACCGCAGCCATTGCATCCTCAACCACTGACATCTTGTAAAATATCTCCTGTGCCCGCTGGCTGAAGCTAGCCCCGAACTCCTTTTCTATGAGCGTGGGGAACATGGTAGCGAAGATGCCTGTTGCCTCGATAGCTGGTCCCTTGGTGATTATTATCTTGTCTCCGGCCTTTGCCATTCTGGGAGTAACGTATTCATTCTTCTCACCCACACCGATCACCGTGGCACCACCTACCATTGGGTAATGGCAGTTCTCATACCTCGCTGTGTGACCGCAAACGATGGAGATACCCAGCTTTTCACACTCTCGATGCATTGTATCCCAGATAATTGTCAGTTGTTCTTTAGTCATCTCCATGGGGAGATTCAGGTCTATGGCTATAAAGCAGGGTTTCAGGCCGCTTGTCACCAGATCTGAGGCCAGGATGTGAACAGCAAACCACGCAGCCCTCTCCCATCCATATTCGGGTACGATAAATACCGGGTCCGTGGTTAGAGCTACGGCCTTGTCTCCAATCTCCACAATGGCAACATCCACGCCGTGTTGAGGGCCTACCAGCACCCTTTCGCTACTGGCACCCAGTCGGGGGAATATTACCTCATTGAAGATTTCAGGTGATATTTTGCCGATCTCAGGCAGCTCGCTCACTTTGACCTCTCTTTAATTTATTTAGATAATCGTCGATGGCGGATTTGAGTGCCTCCTCGGCCAGGACAGAGCAGTGCATTTTAATGGAAGGAAGCCCACCCAGCGCTTCAGCTACCGCTCGATTTGATATCTTTAATGCTTCCTCTACTTTCTTCCCCTTCACCAGTTCGGTGACCATGCTGCTAGTGGCAATGGCCGCGCCACAGCCAAAGGTCTTAAATTTAGCATCTACGATGATGCCATCCTCCACCCTGATATAGAGCTCCATGACATCGCCGCACACCGCGTTTCCCACATGTCCGATACCGTCAGGGTTCTCTATCTCCCCAACATTCCTGGGGTTTTTGAAGTGCTCCATTACCTGCTCGCTATACATCACTCACCTATCTGATACTCTTTAACATCGGAGACATAGCGCGTAGCCTGGCGATGATACCCGGTAATACCTCGAGGACTCGATCGATATCCTCTTCCGTGGTCTCACGCCCCATGCTAAACCGAAGCGATCCATGAGCCAGCTCTTGTGGGAAACCCATTGCCAGAAGAACGTAAGATGGCTCCAGGCTGCTGGAACTGCAGGCGGAGCCGGTGGAGGCAGCGATCCCCTCAAGATCAAGATTAAGAAGCATCGATTCTCCCTCTACAAACTCAATACTCATATTGACATTATTGGGCAGTCTCCGTGTAGGATGGCCGTTGAGATGTATATGCTCTATTCGCTCCGTCATACCTTCTATCAATTTACCACGAAGGTGAATCAGGTGTTTCGCTACGCTATCCATTTCCCGCTGTGCTATTTCCGCCGCCTTACCGAAGCCAACAATAGCAGGGACGTTTTCGGTTCCCGCTCGACGCCTTCTCTCCTGCTCCCCTCCATGTATAAAAGGAATAAGTTTGGTCCCTTTTCTAATGTATAGCGCACCCACCCCCTTGGGTCCGTATAGTTTGTGAGCCGACATCGCCAGTAGATCAATGCCCAGCTCATCTACATTCACCGGTATATGTCCCACCGTTTGAACCGCATCGGTATGGAAATAGATACCTTCCTCCCGAGCAATCTTGCCAATCTCCGCTAATGGCTCTATTGTCCCTACTTCATTGTTGGCGTGCATAACCGAGATCAGGATAGTCCTATCAGTGATCGCCTTTTTGACATCCTGAGGATCCACCAAGCCATCAATGCCTACAGGAAGATAGGTTATTCTAAATCCTCTCCTCTCCAGGAATTTGCACGATTCCAGGACGGCATGGTGCTCAATGGACGTAGTGATGACGTGATCGCCTTTGCCCTCATTAGCAAAGGCGACCCCTTTTATGGCGAAATTATCCGCCTCGGTCCCTCCACCGGTGAACACTATCTCCTCGCTTCTGGCACCTATAAGGGTAGCAATTTTATCTCGTGCTTCTTCCACGAACGCCCTTGTTTCTTGGCCAAAGGAATGAATGCTCGAGGGGTTGCCGAAGGCATCACTGAAGAAGGGCAGCATCGCCCTAAGTACTTCGGGATCCATGGGAGTAGTAGCGGCATGATCGAGGTATATCCGTTTCATAGCTGCCATGCAGATGTTATCCTCCTGTGAAGAACGGGTATTTCATCTAATGCTATTTATATTCTACCATAGCTCTACCCGCTACTTCTTATGGCCACCCGGGGTTCAGAGTATTTTCGTATGCCGTCACCAGCTCATCCATTGCCATGGTTACACTGGCACCGTTTATTTTATGTGCCACCTCCGCCTTGGGATAGTTTACGCATGCACCGCTGATACCTGTGCCTGTGCTTGCCTTAAACCTGGTGCCACAGCTATCACAAACTAAGGTGTCTCCATCCAGGGAGAAGCTAGTAGAATGGCATGGTGGACAAACGTTGGCCCGCACATAGGTCTCCCCACTTAACTTGTAGGCCATAAAAGTCTTGCTGTCACCCTGATATGTAACACTAAAGTGGAGCATTTTTCCGCTATCCAGCTCACTAAGAGGAATAGACACTGTATCACCCTCTTGCTGAGCTGTGATCCATGTCGGATTCACTATCCCGGTTGTCCCGTCTGTATCTCCTGTACCTCCGCTATTACATCCAACAACCACCAAAGCAGCAAGTAACATCGATGCCAACGCAATTTTTCTAATCATTAGATAGGTATCTCCTTCCTGTAAAAAGTTTCATACAATTTCACCGTCCCGTAAGGAAATGATCCTATTTGCATGGCTCACAATATCCGAACTGTGCGTAACCATGATGATGGTATGCCCGTCCTTGTTCACCTCTTGAAAAAGGTTCAATATTTCCATACCCGTATTCTGGTCCAGATTACCTGTCGGCTCGTCTGCCAGGATAAATGGGCAACCATTAATAAGAGCCCGAGCTATGGCAACCCTTTGCTGCTCTCCTCCGCTCAACTGGCTGGGCTTGTGTTTAGACCTCTTTTCCAATCCTACCTTTCCCAGTATTTCTATTGCCCTTTCCTCTTCTTCTCCGACCGACTTATAAAAAGTCAGGGGTAAAAGAACATTCTCCAAAGCAGTCAGGGATGGGATCAGATGATACTGCTGAAAGACATACGCAATCTTCCTCCTCCTAATATCGACGAGGGCGTTCTCATTCAAGTTATCAATCCGTATTCCGTCCAAGAGCACTTCCCCGCTGGATATACTGTCCAAACCACCAACAATATTTAAAAGGGTGGACTTTCCGCTTCCGGAAGGCCCAGTAATAGCAACAAACTCGCCCTCATCCACATGAATATGGATGTTCTTTAAAGCGACCACCTGAGCTGACCCCTCACCATAGGTTTTCGATACGTTTTTTATCTCTAACACGCTGGTACCTTCTTATAACGATCTAAACGAATCGGACACTTTTATCTTAGATGCACGGTAGGCAGGGTATACACTCGCTACGACCGAAACCAGAATCGCCAAACCGAGGGCCAGCGGAAGGTATTGCGGAGCATAGCTGACGTCCAAGCCCTGGAAAATTAGTGGACCTATCAGGTATGATAGGATGGTTCCTAGTAAAAACCCAAGGATGCCGCCAATTATCCCGATAACGATGGCCTCGTAAAGAAACATCCTGACTATTTGACCGCGTGATGCACCGACAGCTTTCATTATCCCAATGTCCCTTAATCTCTGGTAAACCGAGGACATCACAGTATTGACTACCCCGAAGCTGCCGATAACGAGAGTTATCCCGGCGAGAGCCAGCATGAAACGGTTGACATTTCCCATTAGATTCATTTCGGTTTCAGCTATCTGCTTTACCGCGACCGCCCGGACTCCCGGTATATTATTGTTAATCGAATTTGCTATGACTTCAACAGGGCACCCGGAGCACAAAGCGCGAATATCTACAGAGGAAATCAATCCCTCCTTCCCGAATGCACTCTGAACCGTTGCCAGAGGGACAAATATCTGGTAGTCATCATTAGATCCGGTCTCACTAAGGATACCGGAAACTGTTACTTGCTGCCCTACGATCAGTATGCTGTCCCCAGAATCGACATCGAGTATCTCGCTTGCCCTTGCCCCAAGTATGGCTTCGTTTTGATTATCAGGATACTTACCATCAGCAACCGTCCACCAACTCTTGATGATCCATTCCGATTCTGGATCGAAACCAACGACCATGACAGATGTTCCCTTTACTTCGGTATTCACGTAGAGCTTGGGAGCGATCGCTGCAATGTCCCCCTCAACATCGAGGCCAAGCTCTTCCCGTATCGCCCCGTCTGTTATCGCTCTAATCTCCGGTAGCCTGTCTTCATCGATATAGTTATCTCCCACTGCCAGGGTCCCCAGGCTTAAGCCCCCTAATTGCATATCAACATTGTTGATTGCAGGCATGACCATTAAGTTGGGTCCATATTTATCTAATTCTTTAAAAATCATCGCTTCACCAGCATGGGCAATGGTTAAAACGGCAACAAACGCGGCGACACCCGCAGCCACACCCAGCGCCGTATAAAATGCCCGCCGTCTTCTACGAATGGTGTCCTTTGCTACTACTTTATAGAGCTTCATCCAACCCTCTTATCGTCAGATATTCGCGATAGCCTGGGCTGGAACACTAGAAATGCACCTCCATAGCTCTGGGGGGACAGGTGAGCACACATAGCTCGCAGGCGGTGCACCTGTCCTCACGGAAATCCACCATCCTGGTTTTGGGATCAAGGGCAAGGGCCCCGGTGGGACAAATAACCACGCAAGCCCCGCAATGGGTGCACCGAGCATCGTTGCGAACGATATCCTGACCCAGTGACTGAATCTTGACACCTACCTCCTGCAGGTAGCAGATGCCCTTATCGTAGTCAGCGCGGCCTCCGGAAAGCTCCACCACCATAATACCCTCCTCCTTGGGTGTGACAGATGCCTTGAGGATATTGAGGACCAGGTCATGATCCTTGACCAGCCGGTAAATTATGGGCTGGTCGACCATGCGTGACGGAAAGTGTAAAACCACCCTTTTAGAAATAGCCATTTCTTCAACCTCTCGCTTTTTTCATTACTAATCCACTTTTAAGATAGGGTCTCTCACTCCCCTATGGGCCGCTCCTTTAGCGGCTTTACGGTTATCCCCTGCTCCACACCGGGAAGGGGCGCAACAGGCTCGGTGAGCAGGAATTCCCCCTTTGTTATCCAGTCTTTAAGGGTAGTGGCGATCTCAACCGCCCTCGGGTAGCTTGAGAGCGATGCGGTGGGCAGCTCCTTGCCGTTCACCGTTATCCTGCCGCTACGGAGCTCGCCGTAGCTTACCTCTCCCAGTATCTCGGGATCCCGCTGCGGATACGCATCGCTGTAATCTACGATGGGGGCAAAGATATCCTCGTCCTTTACCGCAGTGTAGAGCAGGATCT
>JAVLBD010000037.1:0-11210 GCA_031581405.1 Dehalococcoidia bacterium | reverse complement strand
GTTGTTTTTCCCATAAATACCTCCTGGGATGACTGCGTGGTAAAGGGAGTTCAGAGGGAGTTCCCTGTGCTGGGGGTGAGGTGAATAAAAGCTGGAGGTTAATTGAGGTTATCTCAGCGACCTCATATTTTGTGCGCTGTTGTTGCTCCTCTGACAAACAACAAGAGACCGCTGGATAAGAGGTGCAGGATACTTCCTGCTGGTGGTCTGGGGGTGTCCCCCAGCCTTTAAAAAGTCCCACAATATTGGGGGACTAGGGGGTTGATTGAAACTATTTCAGCAGTCTCATTATGCTAACGGCCAAGTAACGCTTCGAGGATAACCTGTGCTGAACCCTTATCCAGTGGCTCGTTGTTGTTTCCACACTTAGGTGATTGAATGCAGCTGGGACATCCGCTCTCGCAGGGGCACCCTGAGATAGCCTGTAAAGTTACCCGCCATAGTTCATCTATGATTTCGAAGCCTTTTTCTGCAATACCAATGCCTCCGGGATAGGCATCGTAGATGAATATTTGGGCACTGCACGTATCGGCATGAGCCGGTGTAGAAAGGCCACCGATGTCGTTTCTATCACAGAGTGCAAACAGCGGTAACAGGGCAATGGCAGCGTGCTCTGTAGCATGAAGACCCCCGGCGAGATCAAGCCCCTTTGTGACAAGCTGTATAATAATATGCTGCGGGATATCGAACCACAGAGAAATAGTGGGAAAGGTCTGCGATGGCAGGTCAAGAGGCTCCTCCCCGATAACCTCCTCGGTCAACTGTCTCCGCTTTTTAAAGCCCACCACTGTCGTGGTCACTGACACCTCACCCAGATAGACGCGCACCCCCCCAAGCTGTTTCTCTGTATTCACCTTCATGATCGATAGGTCTGTGATATCTTTAGTTTGGGTATAATAATTGGCATCTATGGGGCAGGCATAAGCAGTACGTGATGAGATATCCAGCTTATCGATCAGGTAAGCTTCCCCCTGGTGAAGGTAGATGGCACCAGGGTGGATCTGAAAAAAAGCCACTGCCGCCTCGACAGTCTCCATCTCTTCATACCCCTGCGAAACATCGACCACAGTATAGCGATCCGATGAGGCAGAGCGTATGTTCACCTCATTAGCAGGGTATTTCACGTTAGGTGAGGGATACCACTTTCTCTGGCGATCCCTGATCAAGCCTTCAACCATGAGATCATCCCTTGCTTTAGCGAAGCCTGCGCCAAATATGTCACCATCTCTAGCGTCTAGTGGGCGCTCCCAGGCCGCGCATAGAAGATGGTGCTTCAAGATATAGGGGTTAGCCTGATTGATAAGCACATGTTCGCAGCTTCTACCGAAGAAGGCCTCAGGATGGCGCATAAAATACTGGTCCAGGGGGTTGTCCAGCGCGATAAGGAAGCTTAAGGACCTCTCCCCTCTCCTACCGCTCCTTCCTGCCTGCTGCCATGTGCTGGCAATGCTCCCAGGGTAGCCGGTGAGTACTGTTGCATCGAGGTTGCCAATATCAATCCCAAGCTCTAAGGCCGTGGTCGCAACCACTCCCAAAAGCTCGCCATCGAATAGCAGTTGCTCAATCTGACGTCTCTCCTCAGGGAGGTAGCCAGCACGGTAAGGTTTTATTCTCTGTGCCAGCGCCGCGCTCTCTTTAGCCAGCTGGTCCCTGGCATAAATATAGATAAGTTCGGTTAACTTTCGCGACCGTGCAAAGGTGATGGTTCGCTGACCACTACTCACCAGCTCCGTGAACAGCAGGGTGGCCTCGGTATTTGCGCTACGCCTGGTAGCGCCTGCCTGGTCGATAATCGGTGGATTCCACAAGACGAAATCCTTTCCTCCGTAAGGAGAACCATCCTCGTCGATCACCTCGAAAGGGAGTCCTACCATCTGCTCTATATACTCTCCGGGGTTAGCAATGGTGGCAGAGCAGCAGATAAACTGGGGGTTTGCCCCATAGAGGGCGCATAACCTCCTCAGACGGCGCAGCACATTGGCCACATGAGAGCCAAAGACACCGCGGTAGACATGGGCTTCATCCACTACCACATAACGAAGCTGGCGCAGGAATCTTGACCAGGACTCGTGGTGAGGCAGAATACCCAAGTGAAGCATATCGGGGTTGCTGAATACCAGCCGCGCCAGCCGCTTGATCTCGCCACGCTCCTGCGGTGGGGTATCACCGTCAAATATGGCACACTCCAGCCCGGAAAAACCCAGCAGTTGTGAGGACGGTTGAGGAAAATCGAAAAGCTCTCGAAGTCCCCTGAGTTGATCCTGAGATAGCGCCTTGGTAGGGAAAAGATAAAGAGCACAACTCCTCTTTTCCCTCAGTGCTTTATCCAGCACCGGGACATTGTAGCAAAGTGTCTTGCCACTGGCCGATGGGGTAACTACAAAGGCATTCTTTCCAGATCGGATGGCGTTTATCGCCTGCGCCTGGTGGCTATATAGGGGAAGTAGGTGAGCCGCCTCCAGGTAGTTAAGGAGCGTGGGATGGAGGGCTTCCGCCAGTTCGCAATAGCTGGGCTCGCGGCTGGCTATCTGAGCAACATGGGTAATTTGATTCTTGTAGGATGGATGCTTTTGCAGGTGATCTAGAAAGGCCAGGGTTTCCATTTTAAAATGCGTGGATTATCTCTATCTCGTAATCGAGCATTTCCATATCGAGCTTGCTCTGCTGTATAAAATCAACCACCTTCGATAGCATCTCATTAGCATGTGGACCGCTAGAGCTGACGCAGGTTATTCCCAAAGTCAGAAGTTGCCACAGATCCTGGTCATCGACCTCTGCAATAGAAACGTTGTACCTGTTTTTTACTCGCTCAATAATCGGCTTTGAGACCTGTCGCTTGCCTTTAAGTGAATGGTTATCGGATAAGCGCATTCGTATCTTGCATACACCAACATGCATTACAGCCTCCAGAATAGTAGAAACCGAGACACGTAATAGAGGCGCCTCGGCTTATAAGCAGTGATATCGTTTAGCGGCTATTTCTATTCTTGGAAAAGCATTCATTACAGTAAACTGGTCGATCGCCCCTGGGCTCAAAGGGTACCTCGCAGTCCTGGCCACACTGGGCACAGACTGTGGGATGCATTATGCGAGATTCGCCAACGCGACTTCGCTTCTTCTCCAAGCGACACTCTTTACATCGAGTGGGTTCACTCTCCAGCCCTCGCGACAGGTAAAACTCCTGTTCACCTGCAGTGAACGTGAACTCTTTCCCGCAATCACGACATACCAAATCCTTATCTTGGAAAGCCATATCGACCCTCCTTCCTTGGTTGTTTGGATACCCCTTGTCGATACAGCTTCAAGACCCTGTTTGCCGGCTTGCTGGAATTTAATTGCACCGAATTATAACACTTACCCGCCCGTGCGGAGTCGTGATGCTGAAACGCCAAACTCAGGTACACCTAAAATCAGTATATATAAGTAATTCGCCGAATGCAATATCTCCATAAAACAAGATCAATCAACCACCGAAGTCACCAAATCCCGAGAGATTTTTCAAAGTTAGGGGTCTCAGATAGATCAAGGGACATCTCAGCCCCCACCCAGACCCCCAACCTCGATTAAATCGGGACACCTCTTTTTAAGCATTGTGATAAAATGTGATAACCTATAGATGTGCCAAACTCTAATAGTATACGTTTTCATTCAGGCACCTCTGACTGCCTACCATCAATCCTTATCCCAAGATACAAGCCGTTAGTTTACTCCGGTTACACAATCTCTATTGAACGGACCCCGTTGCCCAATAGTCTTGACATGCAATGGGTAGACGTAATAACATCACTGTAGTAGTTGATACGGGAATTTCCAGAAATAGTAATAGGTGATAGGAGATTATTAATGTACGATAAAATACTTGTCCCTCTGGACGGGTCGGATCTGGCTGAGATTGCCTTACCCTACGCTGAGGAGTTAGCGGGAGCCTTGGGTTGTGAGATCACCCTGATACATGTGTCTGAATCAGCAGATGAGAAATATGAAAACATGCACCAGTTGTACATTGAGAAAATTGTCGAGGCTACAAGACAGGGTGCTGAAAGGTGCCGTAATAATAAGCGCACTAAGAAAATTGAAGTAAGCTCAGTCCATCTTACGGGTCACGTTGCTGAGCAGATTGTGGACTATGCAGACAAGGAGAATATTGGCTTAATCGTCATGACGACGCACGGACGGTCCGGCATCAGTCGGTGGTTGCTGGGAAACGTGGCCGCTAAAGTGGTCAGGGCTACAAAGCGGCCAGTAGCACTTATCAGGGCCAAGGACATACTTCCCGATGCATGTGCGGAGCGTAAATTCAACAAGGTACTCGTTCCCCTGGATGGCTCAAAGGCAAGTGAAGTAGTAATTCCCCATGTAAGTGAGCTTGCCTCAAAGCTAAAAACGGAAGTCGTCCTCTTCCAGGTAGTAGCACCTTCCTACTTCGTTTACGCCATACCGGGAGAGGCTGTCCTTCAGCCCCACAGCCCGGAGGATTTACAGAATATGATAGAACATTCCAAATTCTATCTGGATAAAGTGGGTGCCGAATTTAGGGACAAAGGAATCGAAACGACATCCGAGGTTGGAATTGGGGGCCCGGCCGAAGAAATTATCAGGGTTGCTGATGAAATGCAGGTCGACATGGTGATTATGTCAACACATGGGCATTCAAGTATTAGTCTTTGGGCATTCGGAAGCAATGCAGACAAAGTTCTACATGCGGGTAATACTCCAGTCCTGCTGGTGAGAACGTAAAGCGCTACTCCATCTCCATTAAGAGAACTTCTTACAGCCCACAGTATGTAAGCTATCCTGTCCCATGCAAAATACTGTATGGCTCTGCAATTGTTCAAAGATTGTCTCATATATTAAAGCTTTCTTTTTTTGAGACCCACACGTGCCCTCACTTTAGATAGGTGCACTCCTTTCTAGATCTATAGCATCCTTGTTTGACTTTTTACCCCATGTTACAATGAAAAGTTACCAAATGTATTATCAATAGAGCAGTATTTATGCCATTGGATACAATTTTCGTTAAAGGAGCCCGAGAGCATAACCTGAAGAATATCGATGTCGCCATCCCCAGGGATAAGCTGGTGGTGATCACAGGTGTCTCAGGCTCAGGGAAGAGCTCTCTGGCCTTCGATACCATTTATGCCGAGGGGCAACGCCGTTATGTAGAATCACTCTCCGCCTATGCCCGTCAGTTCCTCGGTCGCATGGAGAAACCCGATGTGGACTATATCGAGGGACTCAGTCCGGCAATCTCTATCGATCAGAAGGGGCCAAGCAGAAATCCGCGTTCCACAGTAGGCACAGTAACCGAAGTCTATGACTATCTGAGGCTGCTTTTTGCTCGAGTGGGTCACCCCCACTGTCCCAATTGCGGAAGAGAGATCTCCCAGCAGACGTTGCAACAGATCGTCGATGCTCTGCTGAAACTCCCCACAGAGGCTTCAATAATAATCATGGCTCCCTTGATCAAGGATCGCAAGGGAGAGCATCAGGGGGTATTTGACGACCTGAGAAAAGCAGGTTATGTGCGGGTAAGGGTCGATGGCAATATATATGACCTCGCTGAGGATTTCGATCTGGATAGATACAAACAGCACACCATTGAGACAGTGGTCGATAGGCTTATCATCGATGGCAGTGACCAAAGAGGTCGCCTCGCCGATTCCGTGGAAACAGCCCTCAAGCTGGGAGGCGGGGTGGTGCTGGTCAAAGTTATTGATGCTGAGGAGTTACTCTTTTCAGAACACTTTGCCTGTGTGCACTGTGGAATAAGCCTGGGTGAGATCGAACCCCGCACCTTCAGTTTTAATAGCCCTCACGGTGCCTGCTCCTCCTGCACCGGGCTTGGAGTCAAGATGGAGATCGACCCCGAATTGGTCCTTCCCAACAAGAAGCTATCAATTGCTGAAGGGGCAATCCGGCCATGGACCCGAGCAAGCTCCATGAGCCCTTGGTATACAAGCATGCTGGAATCCCTAGCCCGTAAATACGGATTCTCTATTGATGTACCGGTTAAGAACCTGACTCCGGAACAACTTAGTATTGTCCTCTACGGCAGCGGCAGCCAGTTAGTGACCTTGAAGCACGAGACACAGCTCGGGCGAACCTACCAGTATGACAGCACATTCGAGGGTGTGATTCCTAACCTTGAGCGGCGTTTCCGCGAGACCGAGTCCGAATACATACGTACTGAAATAGAGCGTTATATGACATCGCACCCCTGCCCGGCCTGTCACGGGCAGCGACTCAAAGCCGAGTCCTTGGCGGTAACCATTGCGAATAAAAACATCGCTCACGTGAGTGCCATGCCTATTGATCAGGTATTGACATGGCTCGGAGGACTCAGCGGCGATAATAAAGTAGAGCCACTACTCAGTGAGCGCGAATCCCTCATCGGCCACCAGATACTCAAGGAAATCAGTTCCCGCCTTGGCTTTCTGAAAGACGTAGGGCTTGATTATCTCGCTATCGACCGTGGATCAAGCACACTCTCTGGTGGTGAGGCACAGCGCATTCGTCTGGCTACCCAGATTGGAAGCGGACTTATGGGCGTACTCTATATATGCGACGAACCTACGGTAGGACTCCATCCCGCTGACGGCCATCGCCTCATCGAGACCCTGAAGAAGCTAAGAGGTCTGGGTAACACTATCATTGTAGTGGAGCACGATGAGGCAATGATGCGCGCCGCCGACTACGTCATCGACATGGGGCCCGGCGCCGGCGAGAATGGCGGGAAGGTTGTGGCCACGGGAACGATTACGGATATTATGCAGTGTCACGGTTCCAGCACCGGTGATTACCTCAGCGGACGAAAGGAGATTTCACTCCCTGAAGTACGCCGCCCTGGCTCAGGGAATAGCCTTCTCATTAGGGGCGCCCGTCAGAACAACCTCAAGAATATCGATGTCCCCATACCCCTCGGGAGACTCGTCTGTATCACGGGGGTATCAGGTTCGGGCAAGAGCACACTCATAGACGAGATCCTTTATAAGAAGCTGGCCCAGATATTTTATAAGGCAAAGGACCGGCCCGGCGATTGTGACGGCATAGAGGGGTTAGAGCACATTGATAAGGTAGTCAATATCGACCAGTCGCCTATCGGGCGCACCCCGCGCTCCAACCCGGCAACCTACACAGGCACCTTCACCCCCATTCGGGAGCTCTTCGCTACCGTGCCCGGGGCTCGTATGCTTGGCTATAAGCCAGGGCGTTTTTCTTTTAATGTCAAAGGAGGACGTTGCGAAGCTTGCAGTGGAGAAGGCCATATCCAGATAGAGATGCAATTTCTACCCGATGTCACCGTTCCCTGTGAAGTTTGCAACGGGAAGCGCTACAATCGCGAAGCGCTGGAGATCCGGTTCAAGGGGAGTAATATCGCTGATATCCTGGATATGAGCGTTGCACAGGCTGTTTCTTTCTTTGAGCATTTTCCAAAGGTGAGAAGCAAGCTGGAGACACTTGAGAATGTTGGACTGGGCTATATAAAGCTGGGTCAGCCGGCAACGACCCTCTCTGGAGGCGAAGCGCAACGGGTAAAGCTCGCCACAGAGCTTTCCAAGCGCTCCACAGGGAGAACGCTCTATATACTTGATGAGCCTACCACCGGACTTTCCTTCGCGGATGCTGCTGCATTACTTCGAGTGCTTCATCGTCTAGTCGATGGGGGCAATACGGTAATACTCATCGAGCACCACCTTGATCTGATCAAGAACGCCGACTATATCATTGACCTCGGTCCCGGTGCAGGCGATCGCGGGGGGTATATCATCGCCACGGGAACGCCGGAGGAGGTCGCTCAGGAGAATAACTCACTCACCGGAAAATACCTGAAATCGGTCCTTGACAAGCGCGCTGACAGGATGGAAGCGGTTCAAGCCCGAGGAGGTTAGGATGGTCAGAGCTGTAGGACAACCTATCTCGGACATAGCGACCTGTAAGTTCACGAAAAGGACATATAGCCTTAGGGAGTTATATGCGGATATATCCTTCCTACTAAAGAACGTGAGGGATGTCAGACGGATAATGAGGGAGAATCTGATATCCAGTGCCTTTAGAGAAAGGCTTATGCTCTCGGTTACCTCTGTGTATGGTTGCCGCTATTGTTGCTGGGCTCACACGAGAGAAGCTCTGCGAAGTGGGATCGATCAGAAGGAAATCACTGGGCTTCTCACCGGTAGTGTGGATAACTGCCCTCAAGAGGAGGCCGTAGCATTGCTCTATGCCCAGCACTGGGCTGATTATAATGCTAGCCCGGACCCTGAAGCTACCAGAAGACTGGAGCAAGCCTACGGGGCTGAAAAGGCGAAAATGATACATATAGTGTTGCGTATGATCCGGGTTGGCAATCTTTGGGGTAACTCCTGGGACTGTTTTCTATACCGGATCTCATTCGGCAGGTGGGGGAAATAGGCTCAGTTTTAGAATTAATTAGAAGAACGCTGAAAAAGAGGTGCAGGATACTTCCTGCCGCGGGTCTGGGGGTGTCCCCCATCTTCAAAAATCCCCCAAGATTGGGGGATTTAGGGGGTTGATTGAGGGTATTTCAGCAGTCTCATACTATTGACATAGGGCGGGCATCGTGTTAGCAATTAACTGAGGGGGAGAAATGGCTGAAGAAGTTAAGCGGATAGTGTGTGCCCTTTGTGCCAGTCATTGCCGCTATAAAGTCAGGGTCGAGGATGGCCGATTTTTGGGCCCTGATCTTCAGAAGAGGACGGATTCACCTACGGCCGATAGGTGGAGAAAGATCGTTGCATCATGCCCCCGTGCGCTCGCGGCTCCCGACTTCCTGTATCACCCTGACCGGCTCAACTACCCACTGAAGCGGGCTGGTGAAAGGGGAGGAGGCCAATGGCAGCAGATTAGCTGGGAGCAGGCGCTAAACGAGATAGCAGAAAACCTGGCAGAGATAAAAGACAATTATGGGCCAGAGGCGCTTGCAATTACTACCAGCGGCGAGCAGAACTCCGCCGATGAATACAGGGTGCGTTTCCAGTCTCTTTTCGGTACACCGAACTCTCTCGGCCCGCCCAGTTGTGGTGTAGGCATGACGTTGAGCCATCTCCTCACCGGATGGATGGTGTACCTGCCATCTATCAGACCGGAGACCCGCTGCATCATGCTGCTGGGGACGAATCCATCAGCGTCCGCCCCGCAATTGTGGAACGGCATCCGCACCTTCCAGAAATTCGGACTCAAGCTCATCGTGGTGGATCCCAGGGGTACGGACCCCGCAGTGGAAGCCGATCTGTGGCTACAGCCCCGACCGGGTACCGATGCTGCCCTGCTGCTGGGAATGATAAACACGATTATAAATGAGGGGCTCTACGATAAGGATTTCGTCGGTAAATGGTGTTATGGATTCGACAAGCTTGTCGAGCGAGCAGGGGATTACCCACCGGAGAAGGTTGCCGATATTACCGGAGTACCTGCGGATAAGATAAGGGATGCGGCCCGCATGTATGCCACCACCAAACCGGGCTTAATCTTCCACGTTAATGGGTTGGAGGAGCAGGCCAATGCGACTCAAGCACTGCACAGCAGATACATCCTGGCGGCGATAACCGGCAACATAGACATACCGGGCGGCGATGCGTTGTTAGAGCCCCATCCCGGCGTCAAGCTGGTGGCTGATGTCGAACTCCTGGACAAAATGAGCGATAAGCAAAAGAAAAAGATGATCGGGGGGGACAGGTTTAAACTGTACTCCTGGCCTGTCTTTGATAGGCTCAAGGAGATTGTAGAAAAGACGAGAGAGCAACCACTTTCAAGCTACTGGATCTCCGGCTATGCTCACGCCCCTTCCGTCTTTCGTGCCATGATCGACGGAAAACCCTATCCCGTTAAAGCGATGATTACGGTAGCCAAGAATCCGCTGCTCACTTTCCCCAACGCGAAGCTGATCTATGAAGCTTTAATGAAGCTGGAGCTTCACGTCGCTATGGATGTGTTCATGACTCCCACCTGCCGCATCGCTGATTATGTACTTCCTGCTGCCTGCGGTTTCGAGAAACCCATCATACATGGCGGCGATTACTTTCTTCACCTTCAGGCAGGTGAAGCCGCAGTAGACCCGCTGTATGAGCGAAAGCCGGAATACTATTTATGGCGTGAGCTCGGGATGAGGCTGGGGCAGGGGGAAGATTGGCCATGGGAGACCCTGGAAGAGGCCTATGACTATCGCCTTGCTCCACTGGGGGTTACTTTCAGGGAATTTATAGATAACAAAGGCTATGATAACCCGCCACTTCGGCAGAGGAAATACGAAGAGAGAGGTTTCGGCACACCAACAGGGAAGTTCGAGCTCTATTCCACAGTGCTTAAGGATCTGGGGTATGATCCGTTACCCGGCTACACGGAACCGCCACGGAGCCGGATCAGTGACCCGGGGCTGGCAGAGAAGTTTCCCCTAACCCTGCTATCAGGGGGCAGAAATCGACGATATTATCATTCCCAGGATCGCCAGCTTGAGTCCATTCGCAAGCGCTCTCCTGAACCCGTAGCACAGATTAACCCGGAACTGGGTAGTCAGCTGGGTATAACGGATAATGATTGGATGTGGATTGAGACTTCGCTAGGAAGAGCTGAGTTTAAATGTAAGTATTTTAGAGGGCTTAATCCTTCCGTTGTTCAGGCCGAGCATGGTTGGTGGCTTCCTGAAGACCCTTCGCTTGATAGCCTGTGGCTATCAAATATCAACTCTGTGCTTGATGATGATCCTGACATCTGTGACCCTGTCAGCGGCAACTTTGTTTTCAGAGGACAACTGTGCAAGGTGTACAGGGCTGAGGATTAGTGTGGCTCAGGTGGACCAGGCTGTCTACCTGTTGACATAAATCCGTTTTCTCCGTTAAATGTAGTATTATATGAAGTGTTAATATCTGTTTAAGTAGCTTTCTTGGAGTTAACGATGAGCACTGTGATCTCCGTAATCGCTGTTATAGCCATAGGTTACTTTCTTGGCAGCATACCAACTGCCCAGATAGTAATGCACCTTTTCCGAAAACAGGACCTGCGCAAGGTGGGCACCGGCAACGTCACCTCTACTGCCGTCATGATCCATGGGAGTAAGCTAGCGGGTAGCATTTCTCTCCTCGGTGAGATAGCCAAAACTTTTTTATGTCTCACTATCGCTTACCTTATCGTCGGCGAGCTGTGGGCCTATCTGCTAATGCTTGTGGCTGCTTCAGTGGGCGAGATGTGGAGTATCT
>JAVLBD010000036.1:0-11228 GCA_031581405.1 Dehalococcoidia bacterium | reverse complement strand
GCCTGCGGCCATCCGAAGTTCTGGCCCCACGTAGCTCCGACCTTACTGGTTTTTGCCAGAGAGATGCTCCGATAACCTTCCTCGACCAGCAATGGTTCGAATTTGAAACTGCCCACCAGCTTCTGAGGGACCACTTTGGCATTTCATCCCTCGAGGGATATGGCTGTGCTCGTCTGCCTCTAGCGGTGAGGGCGGCGGGTGCCATTATCTATTACCTTGGCGAGACCCAAAAGGCAGCGCTTGGCCAACTCACCGGACTCTCCACCTATTCGACAGAGTCGTTCATGATCCTTGATCCCCAGACGCGGCGTAATCTGGAACTGTTTAATACCTTCCGCCAGGGAACAACCGGTTCCTTGCTCTCCGTGGTTGATCTGACAAAAACAGCGATGGGAGGGAGGTTGCTTCGCAAGTGGCTGGGCCAACCTCTATTGGACATAACAGAGTTGAATGAACGGCTTGACGCAGTAACATGGTTCCATGAAAACACCGGGCGGCGAACAAAGATCGTTGCTTTACTCAACCAAATCGCTGATCTGGAGAGGCTTATCAATCGTATAAGGAGCGATATTGCCACGCCAAGGGAGGTGGTTAGCCTTCGCCGTAGCCTTGAGGTTGCTACTCAGCTTGGTGAGACGATGAAGCAAGAAGGGGCTACCCCCACCAGATGTATTCTGGAGGGATTGAACCCCTGCAACGATGTCGTTGCATTGATCTCCCAGGCGATCGCTGAGGAGCCTCCGCCAAATCTGGGTGATGGTGTTATCAAGGAAGGTTTCTCACCAGAGCTAGACCAGATCAGAACAGATTCAGGAGAGGCTAAGAGATATCTGGCAAACCTGGAGCGAGAGGAGCGAGAGCGGACGGGGATAAAATCGCTTAAAGTGGGGTATAACAGGGTTTTCGGCTACTATATCGAGGTCTCAAAGTCCAATCTGCCTCAGGTACCTGCCGATTATATTCGCAAGCAGACGCTGGTGAATGCGGAGCGCTTTTTCACTCCTCCGCTCAAGGAATATGAATCGCTGATACTCAATGCTCAGGAGAGGCTTGCTGAGCTTGAAGGGGCTATATTCCGCCAGGTATCAAGCCAGGTAGGCATGGCCGCTGAGAGTATGCTGAAAATAGCTGCTGTTCTGGCTCAGATTGATGTTTTCTGCTCCCTGGGGGAGACAGCGGCACGATATGGCTACGTGAGACCAGAGCTAACCGTGGAGGATACTATCGTTATATCCGGCGGTCGCCACCCCGTTGTGGAGCGATTGATCAGCGATGAGCCTTTCGTTCCAAACGATACCTATCTCTCTAACGAGAACACCCAGATGATAATACTCACCGGCCCCAATATGTCAGGCAAGTCAACATACTTAAGGCAGGTGGCGCTCATAGTGCTTCTGGCGCAGATAGGCAGCTTTGTTCCTGCCGATTCAGCCGTTATAAGTATCATCGATCGCATCTTTACCCGGGTCGGTGCTCAAGATGAGCTGTCAATGGGTCGTTCTACATTCATGGTGGAGATGGAGGAGACAGCGAACATCCTGAACCATGCCACCGCTAGCTCATTGGTAATACTGGATGAAATCGGCAGGGGAACCAGTACCTATGATGGCATCTCTATCGCTCAGGCAGTTGCCGAATACATTCATCACCACCCCGGGCTGGGGGCAAAGACCATATTTGCCACACATTACCACGAACTGGTGGAACTGGCCAACTTCTTGCCCAGGGTGAAGAACTTCAATTTTGCCGTAGCCGAAGAGGACGGTAAGGTGATATTTTTACGCCGTATAATGCCTGGAGGCACCGATAAGAGCTATGGTATCCATGTAGCGCAGCTTGCCGGCCTCCCCCGTTCGGTGATCCACCGTGCTGAGGAGGTGCTTTCCAAGCTGGAAAACGGCCGCCAGCGAAATGGCTCGCATCGAGAACGGGAAGGATGCAAAGTGCTGCGGCCGCAGCAGCTCCCCCTTTTAGCGGGTTCGTCGCCGATTGTAGATGAGTTGGCGCAACTGGCGGTGGATGCGATGACGCCACTCGAGGCGATCACCAAGCTATATGAGCTGAAACAGAAGGCGAAGCAGGAATTATAAAGGGAGACCGCTGAAAAAGAGGTGCAGGATACTTCCTGCCGGGGGTTTGAGGGTGTCCCCCAGCTTTAAAAAGTCCCCCAAGATTGGGGGACTAGGGGGTTGATTGAGACTATTTCAGTAGTCTCAGAGGAATAGAACCTCGGGAGGAGACCCAATAGCAAAACGAGAAGAGTGAGTAATGGACGAACTAAATGTACCAGGTGCAGGAGTGAAGAAATCAGGCGGGCGCAGATGACAATGTATGGCAAGATTGGTATTATGGGGCAGGACTATCGATCCGATGTCTATATGATGTATATATTTATAAGGATGGCAGCTATTCCGAGCTACTCTTCTACTGTGTAAAGTGGATAGTGTAAGGCTCAAATACCCCTTGATATTTTTTCGTTTGAACTAGTGTACTGTGTTACCAATAAGGAGGTGATTTTAATGGCAAAACCAAAGCCCAAGATGGCGGAGGTGATACCTGTCAAGTGTACCAAGTGTGGTAGTGAAAAGATAAAACGTGAAGAGTTTTCCATGCATGGCAAACTCGGTTTTATGGGGCCAGATTATCGATTCGATGTCTATATTTGTAAGAACTGCGGCTATTCCGAGTTCTTCTTCCAAAGTGCAAAGTGGATTCGTTAATAAATGCCTATCAGGGTATTGGCATCTGATGTCGCCTCCAAGATAGCCGCTGGTGAGGTCGTAGAGCGGCCCGCTTCGGTGGTCAAGGAGCTTGTGGAGAACTCTCTCGATGCTGATGCTACTCAGATCTCTGTCGAGGTACGTGGTGGGGGCGTTAACCTGATCAGGGTTATCGATAATGGTACCGGTATACCTGCTGACGAGGTTACGGTTGCCTTCCAGCGCTACGCTACAAGCAAGATAGGTGATCTGGGAGACCTGGATGCCATTTCGAGCCTGGGTTTCAGGGGCGAAGCGCTACCCAGTATCGCTGCCGTGGCCGAGGTTGAAGTAATGACCCGCACTGCGGAGGAGCTCGCAGGAATCTATTTTAGTCTTAAAAATGGCGTGGTAGTCGAAACAGGGAAGCGAGCCAGCCCTCAGGGAACCACCGTCACAGTACGCCACCTATTCCAGAATGTCCCCGCCCGCCTTAAATTCCTCAAGTCAAATACGACGGAAAGTAGCCGCATTTCAAATCTGGTAAGCCAGTATAGCCTTGCCTTCCCCGAGGTGAGGTTTAGCCTGTTCCATGATGGGCGGACGGCCCTTCAGACCGTGGGAAATGGAGCACTGCGCGATGTAATGGTCAAGGTTTACGGACTGGAGACGGCCGGGGCAATGATAGCGGTGGGGGAGGAAGGGAATTATCCGGTATGGGGGTTTGTAAGCCCCCCGCACCTTGCCCGCTCAAGCCGGGGCCACCTTAGCTTCTTCATCAATCGACGCTGGGTGCAGAGCGGGCTTCTCAGTCGCGCCACAGAGGATGCCTATCGGGGACTGCTCATGACGGGGAAACACCCGATCGCCGTGATTAATATCTCCCTTCCACCTCAGGATATCGATGTAAATGTCCATCCCTCTAAAGCCGAGGTGAAATTCCGCGATGAGCATGGTTTGTTTGCCGCGGTTCAGCGATCGGTGCGTGCCGCCCTGGTGAAAGAGATGACCGTGCCTCAGGGGCACAGGCACCCAGGTGCTGTCGGTGTGCCTGTGCTCTCTCATAAGAAGGAACCCTTGTCTATACAGGAAGAGCTATTTAAGGGTTACGCCACAACCAGATCAGTGTCCGCACTAACCAAACAATCTGAGGGGTCGCCCCTGCCTATCCTTCGAGTCATCGGGCAGATCGCTGCTACATATATTACAGCCGAGGGGCCTGATGGGCTATATCTCATCGATCAGCACGCTGCGCACGAGCGTATCCTCTTTGAGCGGGTGCGTTTTCAGCAGCAGAACAGTACAGTTGAAGCCCAGGGGATGCTTGACCCGCTAACCATTGAGGTTACACCGAGACAGGAGGAGTTGCTGAAGGACGGTGTTGAAGTCCTGGAATCCTTCGGCTTCGCTATCGAGCCTTTCGGTTCCCGAACCTACCTGCTGCGAACTGTGCCCACCTTACTTGGCAAGGGGAATGCCGCTCAAGCTGTCATTGAAATACTGGATTCCCTCGGGGAGGAAGGGGAGAGAGTAAAAAGAGAGGAAAAGATTGCCTTTTCGCTTGCCTGTCACAGTGCAGTGAAGGCCGGTCAGGTATTAAATCAGGATGAAATGAACGAACTGGTGCGCGAACTGGAGCAAACAGAGTCACCGTATACATGCCCCCATGGCAGACCCACAATAGTTCGCTTTACCTCTTCCCAACTGGAGCGGGAGTTCGGACGTTCTCTATAGGAGACCGCTGAAAAAGAGGTGCAGGATACTTCCTGCCGCGAGTCTGAGGGTGCCCACAGTCTTTAAATCTCCCAATCTTGGGGGATTAGGGGGTTGATGGAGACTTATTTCCAGCAGTTTCTATAGATTCAAATAGTTGTGGGCGTAGATTACCTTGTTCTGCAGGACTTTAACGGTCTTGGCTACTTCAGCCTGCTCCGGATCACTCATATCGATGATAGACGGATCGAATTCCTCACCTGTAGCACAGGCATCATAGAGGGCGAGGTAGACCTTTCCCAGAGCGGTGGAATCATCGCGGTTCTCCAGGAGAGTGATCGTATCCATTAGCTTCTTATCGAATGGATCAAGAATGACGGAATCCATCCCGGCTCCCATAAGCATTACCAGGTACACCCGGTTAAGCACTGGTCTCACATCTTCGGGGGCGCCATTGGATACGTTAGAAAGCCCGCAGGTCATGTGCAGAGGGGGATCCATCATCTGTCTGATGACAAATGTTGCGCTAACCACCTCGGGGGCATGCTCCTGTGTGCCATTTACCGTCATCGCCAGGGGGTCAACATAGATATTCTGCGGATTGACACCTGCTTCATCGGCCGCCGGGAGCAGGTCCTCGACCAGGATCCCCACCCGGGAATCGGCGCTTACCGGTAGACCTGTGGCGCGCAGGGTAAGCGTAATGATATTGACATCATACTTGGCGGCAAGGGGGAATAGTACGCTCATACGGGCCGGGTCGGCATTGGTGCTGTTAATAATTGGCTTCTGCTTGCACAGCTTAAGCCCGACTTGAATAGCCTCGGCATTAGTGGTATCCAGCGACAGAGGAACATCCACTACCTCCTGAACGGTGTTCACCAGCCAATCCATAACCTCAGGGCCAGCCTTCTTCTGTGGGCCGATATTCAGGTCGAGTATCTTTGCGCCACAGTCCACCTGTTTCTTCGCAAGGTCCTGAATAAAGGCCTTGTCCCGTCCCTCGATGGCGGCTCTTACGTTCATGTTAATTATCTGTATACGCTCCCCGATCCCAGCAAACATAATTCTCCTCCTTCTCTTAAACTTATTAGTGCGTTGCTATAGCAGGTCTAATTTTCTGGCGATCTCAGAAACACCCTGACGCAGTGGGGACTCAGACGGCAGCCCGGTCAACGGCGCTCCCTTTACCTCCAGCGGCATCATCCCTGCGTCCTGAGGAAGCACCGCGATGAGTTCAAGCTTTGCCCCCTTAATCGCCTGGGCGATCTCAGGGGGAAGGCCATCGCTTGCTCTGTTTATCACCAGTGCTATCCTATCCACATGGTTTCTTAGCTCAGCGATGAGGTCCTTCATACGCGTTGCAGCGGAGACACCTCTTATGGTGGGATCTGAAACGAGGAGCATGATATCCACATCCCGTGTTGTCTGACGACTGATGTGTTCCATGCCTGCCTCGCAGTCGATAACCACATAGTCGTAGTTACCTGCCAGGCGGTCGATGCAGTCGCGGAGCCAGTTATTGGCAGCGCAGTAACATCCGGGGCCCTCGGGCCGTCCCATAGCGAGAAGGTCCACCCCCTTCGATTCCACCAGGGCCTGTTGAATCCGCAGTTCGAGGTAATTCGGCTTGGGTATGCCACTGCTCTCGGATGCCTTGCGGGTGGCCATCTCCTCACGAACCCCGCCTACCGTTTCCTCGAGAGGCAAACCAAGGGCCGTATGAAGGTTAGCGCTGGGATCGCCGTCGATGGCAAGCACGGCGCCCTTTTTAGTAAGCAAATCGATAAGGAGGGCGGAGATAGTGGTTTTTCCAACACCCCCTTTCCCTACGATAGCTATGGTCTTAGTCATACCTCAAGAGGCCTATTGCTTCTTCAGGAAGCCACCTACGTCCACCGCGTCGCGGGGGCCGACCATGACCTTCCAATCGGGTAATTCTTCCTCAAGCTCACCGCGGAGCACGGCGACACCGCCGGGAATGATTATATTTCTATGGCTGATTTTATCAGCCACATTAAACTCCTTAACTGTTTTGGCGATTTTATCTGCATCTAGCTTGCCTGCTGCCCAGGAGGTGAGCACAGAGAGACCCTCGGTATCGCATACCATAAGCCAGGCGGGGAAGCCGCTGGACTCCAACTCTCCGGCGATAGAGAAGTAGGTCAGGGAGAAGTTGGTGGTTACGCACAGCGGGCTCTCCTTTGTCGGTTTACCTATCTCATAGATACCCGGGGTCATCTGAATCGGTTTTTGCGGGTCGGTATAGATATTGAGACGTAGGGTTGCCAGTGGGTACACTACGCCCGGAGTAAATCGATCGAGTACAATGATCCCGGCATATTTTGCTACTTGCTGCCCGGCTAGCATCGCCTCTTCCTCTATGCCACCTGAGCCCTGGCCGGGGAAGGTAATGACGGGGAATCCCAACGGCTGGAAACTCTTTTTAATGGCCAGGCGACGGATCTGAGTCAGGGCGGAGAGGGACTGGCCGAATTCACGGGCGCCCGGATCGAGAACCACGTCCTCAACACCGGCGTCCGTTACCCGTGTTACCAATTCTGCAAGCTCGCTCAACCCCGCAGGTTCATATACTGCCAGGGGACACTGGTATTTCTTAGCCAGCTCCACCATCTGGTCAACATTTTCTTTATTTGCGGCGTAAATGAGCGGCTTGGCATCGGATACCTTTTCCAGTGCCTGATCCATGGCCGAGGGGTTATTTGACATAAGAATTAAGGGGAGATCAGTTTTGGATTTGACTAACTCCACACATTTAACGAAGTTATCGCCATTATTGGATGCATTCTCAATGGCGACGCCGTTTAGCTTGAGCTCCAGGCCAACCCGTTCCACACTGTAGCTGGAAACCTCGTCGACGATCCTGGCTACGTCATCGGCAGAATCGGTGTCCTTAATCTGAATTATAAATGCAGGCGGGTTGTAGAAAGTCTTCTCGTGGCGGTACAGCACTACCTCATTCCCCACCCCGATCTTACGGTCTCCAGTGCCAATGGTGACCAGGCGGATTGGTGGACGAGAAGCACTCTCAAGGGCCTGCTTGGACTCCTCGGAGACATAGGGGCACAGGGAAAGCTCCACACCCTTGGCAGCCAGCTTCATAGCGAAGGCCAGACAGGTAGGGAAACCACACTCCTTGCAGTTGGTTTTCGGTAAGAACTTATAGATCTCAATACCAGTTAATGCCATTTCACAGTCCTCCTCTCATGCGCTCATCAGCTTATCGATACTGGCCTTTGCCAGCGTCACCGTGTTGGGGTGGCGGAGCACTATAATATCAGCGCCGGCATTAAGCAGCATAATGGCGGTGATCCCCTCCCAGGTTAACGAGCGCTCCAGGTGGTCCCCCCACGTTGGGGGTACCCCTTCGGTGACCTTGGACTCTTTCTGACGCCATGTCTCCTCACCGGCGGTACAGAACATGGGCATTGCTGCCATAGTGTCTCCACCGAGAGCGGCCAAGCGCAGGCGTTCCATTACCGAGTAGCAATATTCTATGCCATAACCCAGCGCCCCGGTAGTCGGATCCATGAGGATAGAGTCCGGCGATAGCCCGACATCACATAAAAGGATGTTGAGCTGTTTGGCAAGGTTGAGGTCGATGGGGGTCTTCGCAATGGCGATATGACCATCAGCGAGGCAGCTTGCGGCGATGGTGCGATGGTTTTTCTCCTCGCAGTTACCCAGCGCTATCCTCTGACCCTTGGCCGCCTCGGAGGCGGCTACCAGCACTTCATTATCCTTTTCCGCTACCCCGGGCCCTAAGACAACAACGGGGACGTCCACTGCTGAGAGGACCGTATCCACGCTTTTCTTTGCTTCAGAGGCACCGGTATTAGCCTCTTCAGGATGGGCGCTTCTAAGTCGAAGCGCAATAATGTCCGCTCCGTATTCCACGGCCTTCTTTGCCCATGCCCCGGGGTCAGAAAGCACATCGCCCCAAACAGAAATCAGGTGGGGTGACCAATCCGTCGGATTGCGGTCCTGAACCTCTATGGCGATTATGGGTTTATTGGGCATTTTACCATCGAAGTGGAGGAAGGGAAGGGTGGTCTCGCCACCGACAACCACGCTCTTGCGCCCGTTACCTCCGAGCTTTACTTCGTGAATCTTTCCCGTCCACTTCTCAGTCGGCACTTCCACTGCTGACATAATGGTCCCTCCTTTTTCACCCATGAAACAAGGGCCGAGGAATTCGACCCTTGTTTAGCGTTCTTTCAGATTTTTCTCTTAAATCATGGATTCCATAGTAAGAGCAGGATGGTTTTTTCCCTCGAGGAAGGGTAATAATTCATCCACTGTGGTTGCAACGGTGCCATCGGCGATCTTATCTATTAAGTCAGGTTCGCCTATTCGCTCACACACCTCTTTAAACTCATCCGCGAACTCTTCCTTAATATTCTTGGAAAGCCAAACCACTCGCTTTAGGCCTCCCTCTACAGGGATGAACTTACCGCTCAGGGTATACCGCTTACTATGTCCCATCATTCCCGGGGTCTGCTGGCCACCGCCTACGGTGCCCATTAATGTAGTGAAGGTCATTCCGCAGGGGGTCATGCTGTAATCATCTCGGGAGACTATCATCACCCCGTTAGCCTCAGGGACGACGATCATCACGCACTCGCAGCAGCCACAGGTGGTCATTGGGGAATCCATAAGCGAATAGATGGTGAAACGTTCTACGGCCCTATTCGAGTGGTCATAGACGAAGCTGTTGACTCCCTCCCATACCCCTTTCACCGGATCGATAGTCTTCCCCTTGGGAACAGGCTGGTTGGGGCCGGTAGGATTGATTTCGTAAGAGGCACGGCAGTCTAGCCAAGAGTAGGCGCCACAGAGACCGGTGCGCTCGGGATTGATGACGCAAACATGATTGGGAGCGAATGACTGACACAGTGTGCAACTATAGTAGGTGTCCACTGCCTCATCGGTCATCCCTGCCGTTCGAACATCCCTTTCCCGATAGACCTCCCGTGCTTGCTCTATTAGCTCCCTGACCTTAGCCTCCTCGGTATAGATGGTGACCTGGACCTTATCTACAATGGCACCGAAGGAGTTGTGAAAGTTCGTATGAAGTATGTCACCGATGTGTTTAAGGGTGAAACCCTTCCCTGTGGCACCCTTGCTGAAGCGGATCCAGGTAATGTCTCGCTGGCCGACGTGCTGAATCCCTTCGGCGCCGTTTACGAAGTGGTGTATTTGACGTTCCAGAACGGGCTCAAAGTCCTTCTGCAGCTTGCGCCCCGCTACGTCAACCACGATGGCAAGGGGTACTTTTGATCCCTCTTCAAAGCTATCGACATCGGGCCCCACTACAGTGAACTTGCCATCCTCTACCTCATCAGGGTCCTTCATTGACAGCAACTCGAAGCAGACTCCATTCTTGCCACCGAACTCGACTCGTAGGTCTGCGCGCCGTACAACCTCGCCTTCAAATGCAGGGCCATAAGCTACGGGGATGGGAACCGAGGGTATCTTAATCTTAATGCCTCTGACCTCGATGCAGCGCTGCACCAGCCGCTGCGCCCGCTCCATATCATCTTTGCCTGGAATATCGTCAAAAGGCATGCTGACGACATGCTCATATCTGGTGATCCCTGTGGGCAGGATGTTGGGAGTAACGGTATCTAGGATGGCGGGGAAGCCATAGGTGATGGCCCCTGCTCCAGTGGCCCACTTGAGGTCATCCATGGGACCAAGGCACAGGGCGAAGGCAAAACAGCGAAACTTATTATAAAGCAGTATCTCGCGAAAGTTGCCCGGGGTGACACCGCCAAAACTGATGGCGGCCCTGGCTGCATAGCCCAGCGCGTAGACCGTGGATTCGGTATCAGTGCCAAAGGGGACAGTGAAGGTATTATAGCCCAACTCCACGCCCTCTTCCAGGAGCTGATCCACAATAGAGCGGCCCTTGTTCGAGCCGGAGAGGAAAACCAGCTGCCCCTTGGACTGGAGCTCGCGCACGATCTTGACCGCCACCTCATTGCTCTTTGCAGCGCCGATAACGGCAGCGAAACCGGGCATGCTGCCATCGACCATCTGGATCCCCCACGAGCGCGTCTGCACATCGCTAATGGGACCGTTGAAGGTAAAACCGTTGTGCTTCTCTGGCTGTTTCCCCTCAACGAATTCTATAGCTTTGATCATCTCTTCAGCAAACAGGGTAGACACTCCGGCATCCGCAGTCTCGCCCAGATAGGGTAGCCACAGGTTGTCACCAGGCACTGGCGGTACTAAGCTCTTGCAATATTCCAACGTTGGAGTCATATCGCTCAGCTTCTCTATTTTATGCCCGGTATATGCATAGATTGTGGGAAGGAAGAAGGTTGAGCCTACGCCTTCCTTATCGACAAAGGCAACTGGCGTCTCCCCCCCATGCTTTTTCAGAGCGCTCTTGAGCATCTCATCCGCTTTTGCAACAACTCCGTTGGCACCCCTGATAGCTGACTTCGCAATAAATCTAGACACTTTTTCCTCCTATAAATATAAAAAATCTAGTATTTTCGGAAATCGCCGGTCATCTTGGCGTCGATAGGATCGGTTGCTGACATTCTTTCCGCGACAGGAAATGCCGGGCTCGATGCCCACATTTCCTCTCTCGCAGGAGTGGCTCCAAGGCCTGCATTCCTCAAGATCTCCCGAGCCTGGGGAAGGCGCGCCTCATCTGCCTTCACACTGATAAGGATGCCACCCATTGAAGCGCTAAATTCATAGTACGCAGCGGTATCCTCAGGGACATCCAACTTGGCCAACGCTGCTCCAATCTCCTTGGTGACCTTGGCACCTAATTGTTTC
>JAVLBD010000035.1:0-11350 GCA_031581405.1 Dehalococcoidia bacterium | reverse complement strand
CCGGTTGCCGGGCTCGCCCATATGCAGTTTGATGGGCACCCTCGCGTCACGGAAGTCATCGATGCCCAGCATGTCGAGAGCACTGACTACCTTTTCTACGCTGTCAAACAGGTAGACTTCAGTCACATCAGTTCTATCGTGTTTTGCTGTGTCTATCCCCACCTATCCGCGAGGATCTTCCCCAGACGCTTGTATCCGGCCGACGGAACCCATTTCTTCATCCAGTCTTCAACAGCCTTGAGGCCGTCCGGATGTTCTTCTCTTATCGTCTCTATTTCCAGTGATGCATCGTTGGCTGCGTCGTCCATCGCTTTTGCATCGAACTCTGCCATGTCTCCCCTCCTGTTTTCCGCATCTTTAGTAGTTGATTGACTCCCCATCTATGCTTACACCGATTACGGGTCTGGGCGCTGATAATATCTATCAATGTGACCAAACAGTATAGCCCTTTCTGCGCAATTTCCCAGTTAGATCCTTTTCTATTTCTCAGCTTCTTCCCTGCTCCTCCCGCCATTATTATCGCTAAGACTCCGTCCGTTACCATCCCCTACACTCCCAGATCAATCGATGCGGCCCTTCGAATTACTACTGGACCTCTACAAATCCCCGTTATCTAAAAACATGAATCGTCACGATAATAGAACTAAGGGTATGAACTCCCTCAATGAAGTTCAAGGAAACTGAGTTTATCAAGGTGGTCAAAGTTGTGCCAGGAATCTATCCAGCGGACGGTGCCAGAACGGCAGCGCATCGCTATAGACTGAGTCTGTGCCCCGCCACTAAAATAACGCACCCCCTTCAGTAATTCGCCGCTACTAACCCCGGTGGCAGCAAAAAACACATCGCCACTATCTATCAGATCCCCCGTCTTGTATACCTTGTCAACATCAACTCCCGCGGCTATGGCGGCCTTTCTTTCGCTGTCATCGCGGGGCCAAGCCTTACATTGAATACCGCCTCCAACGCAGTGTATCGCCGCAGCGGAGAGGACCCCCTCTGTGGTGCCCCCGATGCCCATAAGCGCATCAACCCCTCTTTCAGGCAGAGCTGCCTCTATGCTCGCTGCAACATCACCGTCAGAAATCAATTTGACCCTGGCGCCAGCACTTCTAATATCCGATAACAACTGTTCGTGCCGCGGCCTGTCCAAAACTACCACTGTAAGTTCCGATATCTTCCTCTGCTTAGCTTTGGCTATGTTCTTTAAGTTTTCCGCCACCGGTGCGTTGATATCTATGCAGTCTTTTGCTTCCGGTCCGGTAACAATTTTATTCATATATACGAACTGCATGGGGCAGTGTATCGTCCCTTTGGCTGCAAGCGCTACCACAGAAATAGCTCCGGGAAGACCTCTGGCGACAAGGGTAGTCCCGTCAATGGGATCAACAGCAATATCAACCTGTAAATCTGAGCCATCACCAATGCGCTCTCCTATATACAACATGGGAGCATGGTCCTTTTCTCCTTCCCCAATGACTACGATTCCGTCCATCTGGATATAGCCCAGTGTATAACGCATGGCAGCTACCGCTGCCTCGTCTACCAGTGTCTTATCACCCCTACCCAAATAACGAGCGGCAGCCATGGCCGCCGCTTCGGTGACCCGCACTAGTTCCATCGCAATATTGCGTTCAATCGGCTGGTGAGAATGCTCTATTTTCATATTCAGTTCTCCACGCTCAAGTAAAATAAAAAGAAAGAACGACTAATTAGTTGTACTGCTATATTAATTCAAATATGCGACAACGTCAAAAATAAATCAGCCAAGGCTGCGTCCCATAACTGCCTCAAGAGACTGGGGACTACCTGTACCGCTATTCTTTCCAAGGGTCACTATAATTATGATATAAAAGAGACTCCCAGGAGCCCAGTTTACCTCTGTCCACTACCACCCCCCGAGTGCTCATCATCAGGCCGTCTGTAACTGAGCAACTCTATATTTAAGCTATACCAAATTTGCCAACGGAAATAGAAAAGCTCATTAGCGCTTAGCAAGAGCATTGCGCAGCAACATTGTTACCTGAGGGCGGTTCATAGAGCCGGCCCCATTATTCATATCACGACTAATAATCTACAAACTGGCTCACCAGGTCCATCGTATCAGCCACTTTCAACTTACGGAATAGCAGGGAAAAGCGTTCTTCAAGTGTGTTTCCAATTCCCCTCAGATTTTCTCCAGACAGGTCCCACAGTTCCTTCTTGAAATCGCCAAATGCTTTCTTGCGGGTCTTGTAGAGGAATTGTTCTGATGTGTCCCCCTGCTTCATTTCACTTGCGTATTTATCCCGAAGATGCCGATAAATTCTGTCCAGCAACTCTTTGGGGAAAAAGGGACTGTCAAAGACAATGTTTTGAAATCCGGTAGCCAGATGCACTTCCAGTGTGTCCGCCTGTGGGAAGAGGTCAAAAGCCTCATCAGGGAGAGTGGAGGCTCCATGCTGCACTGCACCACCCATACCGTATTCTTTCCGTGCTGATCGAGACAATTCTTTTAGAGCTTTGAAATCGATGTCAACGCTTGCCATTGACCCGTCAGGCAAAATTACTCCGCCATGCGTCGTCCCGGTTTGAACGCTGATTTTGGAGAGTCCCTTGACGTTTGGCCCTAGCAGCCTGAGATATCCTATTATAAAGGCCCGGAGGTCTGCCACCGTGCTGTTTTGTCCACCTACTTCGCCGATTTCACCACCAACCGAGATTGTTATCCCCTCGGGCTCAATCTCCCGTATCAATTTGGTCATATCCGCAGTGACTTGGCAATTCTCTTTCTGCTGTTCCTCAAAGCTTGTCTTTCCCAAGTCAACGATAGTGGAGGCGTCAATATCAATATTCAGAAAGCCGGCGCCTACCGCCTCACGTACCAGCTCCCTGATGCTGTTCAATTCTCGTTCTGGTTCTGAATTGTATTTCGCGCGGTTAACCTGGAAGTGGTCTCCTTGGAGAAAAACCGGGCCCCTGAACCCCTCCGTGACTGCCGCCGCAAGTACGCAGGCGGCGTACTCACCCGGCCTTTGCGCGGTATAGCCTATCTCGGAACGAGCAATTTCGAAAATAAAAGCGCCAACCCTATCCTTCAGGGCAGCTCTAAATACCGCCCTAGCAACTTGATAAGTGATGCCGCGGATGTTTATTGCTGGGACAGTGATACCAGTGTACAGCCCCTTGCCAGCAGCCCGGTACAGGCCGTCAATACTCGCCAAAACTACACCCTGTGCCGAAGCGAATTGCCGGATTTTCTCGCGGCTATGTTCCCTCACCTCATCAGTACCAAAGACGGCGTTTTCTACCAGGGTATCAACCTCGCCCGGTGTCGCAGACACGCCTTTTCTCAGTCTGGTATTGCCTGACTGCTCCGCAGAAGTCATTTCATCTTTTGATCCGCCATGGTCTCGGTACATCTTGTTCTTCCTCCCCAGAATGGACCGGCGCCCGTTGTATCTCTCGACATCATACATAGTCTTGACGTCGACGTACTTCAGTTTGCCGATGACCTTTTCCAGCGGGCATGCTGTGATCCTGCCATTCTTATAGCACACCATTTTCCCAAAGTCTCTCATCATAACCAGGTTCATAGCGGCAATGCCAAAGTACCGCCCCATTCTTCGGTCGTAGGCACATGGCACTCCCCCCCGCTGCAGATGGCTTAGGACAACCCATCGTGTTTCTAGTCCGGTACCCTTCTGGATCTCATCAGCCAAAAACTCGCCAATTCCACCCAGAGCCTTGTGGCCGAAGCTATCCACGCGTTGCTCCCTCGTAAATTGGTCGTATCCCGCTGGCTTAGCTCCTTCCGCCACGATGATAATATCGTATCTGGTCTTGGCTCTCCGGCCTTCGAGAACCAGCTCATTTACCTTTTCAATTGAAAAACCATGCTCCGGGATCAGGATAATGTAGGCGCCACTTGATTCTCCGCCTTCAAGAGCGAGCCAGCCAGTTTCCCTCCCCATTGTCTCCACAATGAATATTCTCTTGTGTGAACCGGCGGTTGTCCTCAGCCGGTCAACCTCCAAAGTGATAACGTCCAAGGCTGTCTCAAATCCCAGAGTATAGTCGGTCTCACACAAATCCTTGTCAATAGTTTTGGGAATGCCAACTACATTGACACCTTCACGTGCCAGCTTATGAGCTACACCCAGGGTGTCATCCCCTCCGATGACTATCAGGGCGTCTAAGCCAAGGGTTTGTATATTGGTTAATACCAGTTTCGATTGGACATCCTTAGGATCATAGGGATTGGTTCGTGAGGTGCCAAGCATCGTGCCGCCGTACCTGTCCCAGGTCCTTACGGTTTCCTGAGTCAGGGGCATGACGTACTGCTCAGTCTCCCTGGGCTCAGCTTGCATCAGACCCTTCCAGCCATCCTTGATTCCCAACATCTCATATTGGGTTCCCGTGTCCCGCTGCACCCTCTCATCCAGGGCTGTTTTCACTGCCCATTTTATCGCCGGATTAAGACCAGCGCAGTCTCCGCCACCCGTGAGAATGCCTATTCTGCTTTTCTTCATCGATACCCATCCCCTTTCTTGAGGCTCAAACATGAAAAATCAGCGGGGTATTTTGTGGTTGTGAGCATACTCCTAGGGGGCTTCACCTGTCAATGTTTGGGCAATAAGAGAGGGGCCACCCATTATCGGGTAGCCCCCATAATCAATCCAGCTCTAATATTTTTTACCTGGACCGATTTTTGTAGGGGGGGGCAGGTCATGACCATTATAATACCTTACTACTGAGCAAACATCGGGATGTTTGCACTTCCATACGTACGTGTCGAGATAGACCGCTCTATTTTGCTGGTTTCTTTTGTACATCGCGTCGTGTCGCGCGAGGCTTGTTAGCGGTCTTCACTTTCGCGCGATTGTGGTCCACGGCGGAATTGATGAGAGTCTTTAGTGAGCTCTCATTGATCTTATCGTCCTTGTAAATATCGATCGTTCGCCATTGTTTGCCTTCGAGTCCGTTATTGAAGAGCTTGTCCGGGTCTGCAAGGTGCGCCCCCTGATAGAAAGTTAGCTTCACTTTGTCTTTAAAGGCATTGGCAACACAGACTATTCCATCGTGGGACCAGATGGGAGTCCCCCTCCATTTCCATTCCTCTATTATTTCTGGATCAGCATCATGGATAATCCTTCTAATATTGGCAAGCATGGTTCCGCGCCAATCAGTAAGTTTTGCAACCAGATCGTCAATAATTTCACTTGCCTGCATCGCTATTTGCCTCCCTTGAATAACTCGGTGATAGGTGCTTAACCGGCACCGGTACGTTTACCATCTAATCAACTGGTTTCAGTGGTGAGACTTTGAGTATAAAGATAAGGCGTCCGATTGTCTAGGGAACGCCCTTCATTCTAGATTCAATCGTGCCTATATTCTGTAATAATTGAAAGAATATTGGGATGGTCTATTTCTTGTGCTTACGATTGGCCGAGCGGGGAAAAGGCTGTGAATATTATTCCCGGAAGATGCTAGCGCGTATTATTCAGCGTCATTGTCACTTTCATGGTAAAATTAATCGGACGGATCGTCACTACCAAGGAGGTAAAGATGCCATCAGTAGATGTGGTGAGTAATGTGGACCTGCAGGCACTGGACAATGCAATCAACAACGTGAAGCGTGAAATCTCCTCGCGATTCGATTTCAAAAAAGTGAAGTCTGAGATCACTCTCGACCGAAAAGCTAAGTATATTCATATCGTCACTGGAGACGATGGGAAGGTTAAATCAGTTACGGAGATGCTCCTTGGTCAATGCGCTCGGCTTAAAGTGGATCCCAAGTGTCTGGACCTCAAGGAGATCGAAGCCACCTCCCATGGCACAGCAAAGAGGGATATCCTTATCAAGGAGGGTATCCCCAAAGAGACCTGCCAGAAAATCGTCAAACTCATCAAGGGTCTGAAGCTCAAGGTCCAGCCAACTATTCAAGACGAACAGGTCAGGATCACGGGTAAGAAGATCGATGACCTCCAGGAAATCATGCGGCTGCTTAAGGAGCAGGATTACAGCATTCCTCTGCAGTTTGTCAACATGAAGAGCTAATGCCCCCTAATTTGGCACACTACAAATAGCTAAACATATCGGAATTCGCCACGAGCCACGTTAGATAAAAGGTATCCCGTAATGTTATTACCATCACTTCGCCCGTCATTATATACTCAATCTGGCAGCAGAGATGCTCCGCGCTCTCTGTGAATAGGTCAGCAGCTTCTTCCTCAGCCTGATATTCTTAGGTGTTACTTCCACCAGTTCATGTCTATTTACAAAATCAATTGCCTGCTCCAGACTCATTTTCAGGGGTGGCGTGAGTTTGATAGCAATATCCGACGAAGACGCCCGGACATTGGTCTTCTTCTTTTCCTTGCAGACATTAACCGGAATGTCCTGCGGACGTGAATTCAGTCCCACAATCATGCCTTCATAGACATGGGTGCCGGGTTCAATGAAGGTCAGCCCGCGTCCCTGGGCATTGTTCAGGCCATAGGTAACCGCGAATCCTTCCTCCGAGGCGACCAGTACCCCATTGCGGCTGGAGACAATTTCCCCCCGCCAGGGTTCATAGCCCACAAACAGGGTGTTCATGATACTCTCTCCGCGGGTGGAGGTAAGAAAAGAGCTGCGAAAACCAAGGAGACCCTGCGTAGATATCCGAAACACCAGACGCACATTGTCCTGACCGTCATTGCGCATATCAATCATCTGGGCCTGCCGCTTGTTCAGCATCTCCGTTAAAACCCCGATATATTCATCTCGGGTATCAATGGTAAGCACTTCTACCGGCTCAACAATCTTGCCATCAATGACTTTGGTAATCGCTTCTGGTTTGGAGACTGCGAATTCGTAGCCCTCGCGGCGCATGGTTTCGATCAGGATGGCCAGGTGCATTTCCCCTCTCCCTTTGACCAGGAAGGTGTCCGGGCTATCCGTATCCTGCACCCTGAGACTGAGATTGGTCTCCAGTTCCTTATAAAGCCGCTCCCGTAACTGCCGCGTGGTGCAAAAGCTTCCCTCCCGGCCAGCAAACGGTGAAGTGTTGACAACGAAGGTCATCTCTACCGTCGGCTCGCCAATCTCGATGCGTGGCAGAGCTGCGGGCTGTTCCGGGCTGGCGATAGTATCCCCGATGCCGACCTTTTTAATACCGGTCACCGCAACAATGTCACCCGCCTCAGCCTGGTCCACCTTCAAGCGTTTGAGTCCGAGATAGGTAAATACTTCGGCGACCTCATAATAATCCATATTTCCGTCAGCGTTCACCGTGACGACGGTATCATGGGGAGTCACCTTGCCCCTCCAGATCCTGCCGATAGCGATTCGTCCCTTGTGACTGTCATAGTCCAGATTGGAAACCATCATCTGAAATGGCCCGCTTTCAATCCGGGGCAGCGGCACGTTAGCCAGGATACAATCGAAAAGAGGGCTGATATCTTTGCCAGGCATGCCCGGTTCGGTGACCGCAATACCCTCCTTGGCGCTGGCATACAGAACATGAAAATCAAGCTGGTCGGCGCTGGTAACCAGTTCCAAGAACAGATCCTGGATAAGCCTGGTTACTTCCGCTATCCGCGAATTACGCCTGTCTATCTTGTTAATGACGACGATGATTTTCAATCCCCTTTGCAGAGCATGGCGCAGCACAAACTTGGTCTGGGGCATAGGTCCTTCGATAGAATCTACCAGAAGAAGGCAGCCGTCTGCCATGCTGATAACACGCTCCACCTCACCGCTGAAATCGGCATGCCCCGGGGTATCAATGATATTGATTTTGACGCCCCGGTACATTACGGCCGTATTCTTAGCCATGATGGTAATCCCCTTTTCTCGCTCAAGGGTATTACTGTCCATGATAAACTCGCCTACTGCCTGGTTATCTCGGAAGACATTGCTCTGCTTGAGCATAGCATCCACCAGGGTTGTCTTGCCATGGTCAACGTGAGCAATAATTGCTATATTCCTAATATCACTGCGATAGTTCATGTATGGTTCAATCCCGCCTTTATCTATTCATATTTACATCGTATTCAATTCACTGCTATCCGTTGCTTTGTCAAAGCCGCCCTTACTGTTTTTCTGTGCCCGTTACTTTCAAACCAACAAGGGTACTCATGGGATAGGCATAGTCAAAGAGCCTGTTTAGCCTGATTGGGAATGTCTGGGGTACTTTGAAGAAGGGGATGGTATGATGTCCAGTCTTCCGCTATCGAGGCACCGTCAGCCTCATTCGCAAAAGCTCTCTTTTCGGAGGCGGTGAAGGTAATAATAGCTCGGAAGACAAAATATTATGTTCACTATGAATAGTATACACTAGCGGAGCGGTTTTAGCTAGCGGGTCAATCCAGCTCTAATGTTTTACCTGCACCGATGGGGGTCCGGTCGTCGGTAGCCTTTACTATGGATACCTATTCCCATATAATATCTGGCATGCAGGAGGCCATGATGGCGTCGCTCGACGAGGTTTTGCCGTCAGGGGTGCCGCGAACGTCAAACGAACGTCAAAACAGGGACGTCCACGATTGCATGCCAGCGTAGCTCAGTGGTAGAGCAGCGGTTTCGTAAACCGCAGGCCGTCGGTTCGAATCCGACCGCTGGCTCCACTTTTCGTAGCTAAAAACTCTCGTGATGTTAACCTACCGCGGGGGCAAGGATACTCACCTCGCCCCGCGCAATCTACAACTATATGTCCATCGGATAAAAGCAATACTTTTCTGTGCTCTTAGAGAAGTAAATATTGCTATACCCCACCTGCCTGTGTATAATCGTTTGGATCTTATCTTAGATATGCATTGCCGATTCTATAGACATACATGAACGTAAAAATGGGCGTTACAAATAGAGACCGGATTCCACTGTTATCCAAGTCCCGCTTCATGGCAGGGCTGCAATGCCACAAGCGCCTTTACTTTGAATGCTTTCACCCCGAGCTTGCTGACCCCTTCGATCCAGGAAGACAGGCAATACTGGATTCCGGGACCCGGATCGGTGAGCTCGCCCGGGAACTCTATCCCGGTGGAGTCCTCATCGAAGAAGATCACCTGCACCACGGTAAAGCTGTGTCATCGACAGAGAAAGCGCTGGCCGACCCATCTGTCCAGGCGATATGCGAGGCGGCGTTCGTGTATAACGGTGTCCGGATTCGAGCTGATATTCTCGTGCGATCAGGCATTGATACGTTTGACCTTATTGAGGTCAAGTCCGGTACAGGAGTGAAGAAGGAGCATATCCCGGATGTTGCCGTGCAGCTCTACGTGCTTCAGGGGTGCGGCATATCAGTAGGGCAGGTATGGCTGTGCCACCTTAATAAGGAATACGTCTACCAGGGCGGAGACTATGACCTAAGCCAGCTGTTCCTTATAGAAGACGTCACCGAGAAAGCGAAAGAACTTCAGCCGGATATCCCCTTGATCTTAGAGGAGATGAGGCTCCCCTTATGGGGATTGGAGCCCCCAGATATCAAGCCGGGAAGGCAGTGCTCAAAACCTTATCTGTGTGAATTCTATGGTCACTGCCATACGGGAGGGACGGAGCACCCTGTGATCCAGCTTCCCAATGCATCGAAAGAGCTATTGCTGGAGCTGGAGGAGGCAGGCATTGAGGACATACGGGACATCCCGGCAGATTTCCCCGGACTGAACCCAACCCAGCAGCGGGTCCGTGACTGTGTGGTTGGCAATCATGTTCATATTGCCCCCGATCTCCCCGAAGCACTGGGGCGGCTCGAGTACCCCATCCATTTTCTCGATTTCGAGACGTTTGGCTCTGCTTTGCCTCTGTATAGAGGGACAAGGCCTTACCAGACACTCCCCTTCCAGTGGTCGAATCATACCATCACCGGAGATGGTGAGCTGAGACATGCAGAGTTTCTCCATGACGGGTTCGACGATCCTCGTGAGCCGTTCGCGAAGAGCCTCCTCGAAGCGCTGGGGGCAAGCGGTCCAATTGTGGTATACACCGGCTATGAGGCACAATGCATACGAGAGCTTGCAAGGGTTCTGCCGGATCTTTCAGATGCCCTCATGGTGCTTGCGGAGACTCGCCTTGTGGATCTGCATAAGCTTATCCGCGATAACTGCTATCATCCGGAGTTCCACGGCTCATTTTCCATCAAGTCAGTTCTCCCTGCCTTAGTTCCAGAGCTGGACTACAGCGACCTAGAAGTCTCCGATGGTATGCAGGCTCAGGCGGCCTTTGCCGAAATTATTAACTTGTGGACGCCCGCCGATCGACGAAGCCGACTGCGAGAGAGTCTGCTGGCCTACTGCAAGCGTGACACAGAGGCGGAGGTGAGGCTATTTGAGGCGCTGAAATACCAGAAGGTCTAACTCTCGAAGTGGTACCATTTCTGGAGGCAGGTCAATTGGTACCCCACTTTCATCTTTGCATTAGCTCTTCAATAGATTAAGACTTTATCATTACCAGCATCATCTTGAATCTTTTTATCGCTGTCAACGCGTGTGGCTGATTGGCTGGCATTATGACCATGTCTCCTTCCACTAGTTTAAGAGCTTTTCCAGATATTGTAACCTCAGCTTCACCATCAATAACATGCACCAAAGCATCAAACGGCGCTGTATGTTCACTCAATCCTTGCCCTTCATCAAAAGCAAACAACGTTGAAGTTCCGGTGTCTTTATCAATTATTGTCCTGCTGATGACAGCGCCTTCCTGGTAGCTAACCAGGTCAACCGGCTTTACGACACGCCCGATTAATTCCTCAGTTGGCTTTATCAATGTACCCCCTCTCCTACTGTAATTTACACTATGGTCTTCTTAAGGCAGGTCAACGGAACCCTCAGCACGCTCCTTAAGTGCGTTGGTCTCCGCCTTCAATCCAGCTTCCATAGACTTCCCGTAGACAAGCTTTACGAACCACCACAAGAGTCCAGTCACGGTCAACTCAACGCGATATTCAACACCACCGTTTGCTAAAGACTTGATAAAACGCGCTCTCTCCCCGTACGCAAGCCTAGTGAACCAACCAACATCACACCAACGGAACTCTATATTGGGTTTGCTGATTAGTATGCGATGTCGAGCCGAGATGATCTTGGCTCTCATCTTTACCTTCACCTCAATCAATTGGCCTTCTTCTGGGATTCCGCTTGCTTCCACAATCCAGGGATTCCACTCCTTGTACGTTTCTAGTTCGGTAATAACATTGAAAACGGAATCCGATGAAGCGTTTACGATGGTCTGTTCTCGAATCCTAAGCATTGGATAGACTCAACCTCCTATGATGGCAGGCAAAATGTTTATGCCGACGTCAAGGGCTACCCGATAATGGGTGGCCTCTTCCTTTCTACCTGCCTCCCATATTATCAACCGGCGAATATCGTTTATGGCTCTCAATGGCATCATA
>JAVLBD010000034.1:0-11400 GCA_031581405.1 Dehalococcoidia bacterium | reverse complement strand
CCTTTCTATTTCTTATTATACGTTTCTCCGACCCCACCAAACATTCCTAACATTCCTAACCTGAAGTATCCAGTTTCAGGGGTTCACTCCATAAGGATAACTTAACCAGAAGGCCAACGACCAGCCATATCAATCAACAACGGGATATTGCCAGGCATTTACTACCTCCAGTGCTGTCCAGATATCAAGGGCACACTCTTGATTTGGTGGATAGAGCCACAGGTTGATACACTCGAGAGCATACCATATATCGGGGGCATCGGGGATAATACCGTATAGCCCCTGGAAGTCACACGTGACCGGATCTGGCCCCTCTATGTACAGTGTCCTGTCCCTATTCCTAAATAACTCTTTGCTGGCAGAAATATTATAGTTACCAGATTCGGGGGCATATATCCCGTAACTTCCATTACCATTGCTATACACCGGGCCCGTGCCATCAAGCCCGATTGTAACGTCGGGTAGAATGTTACAATTGACCTCTCTTGTTACACCAAATACCTGAACAGGGGTTGGTGTAGGCGTAGGGGTCGGTGGAGCCGTTGGTTCTAGCTGAAGGACGGTGACCCCGAAGTGTTGCATACCTGAGTAAGTTCCACCCCAGGTCATGGAATGGTCAGTGTAATCCCATGTGTCATGTAGATAAACGACAGAGCCCACTGTATTGTAGCCGAAGCCAAGCATGGTGTGACCTGCGACATGAATAAGCACGGGGCGCCCGGCATCGATTTCGGCAGTAAATTGATCAAAAGTGTATCCCTGTGTATTGCCCTGATAACCGTAAATATACTGGTTGTAGTTTGTTGTGACGGTGTAGCCGCGGGACTCGGCAAACAGCCTCAGGCCGTAGCCACCATCCCGGCAGGTGGAGCCGCAGTTATAGTTATAGAGAGGGGCACCACTGGGGTAATAGTAAAACGTGGTCGAGCCATCGCTATTACCGAGTGAATTCTGATTGGTGCCCATGAAATCGGCGGTGCAATCCGCGTGCGCGTGTTCCGTCCAATTGCCTGTTACAAAGGGGTCTGGATCAGTACTACCATAATCTACCCAGTAGTCATCCACGTGCCCCCGCGTTGCTAGCCCATCTATTCCCTGATGGGTCGCACTCAGTGGGCTTTCACCCGAACCCCATATGGAATTGTTCACGGGACACACCCCGCCATTGGTGGGACCGGTATACATGTTGGCATAACCATTATTATCATAATAGCCCATCAGCATAGCAGCAGAGGTTGCCGAACACCCGTAGACCCAGTCAAATGCTGGCACATTGGAAAGTGTATTGATCCCCATCTGAATACTGGCCTCGGGGACATAAGCTGCTGTGGCCTTGATTTCGGGTGGACGCCCTGGGAAAATGACCTCGTCTATCTGCTGCCCCTCTTTATCGAATAATGTCCTCACCAGATATGGGTTGTTATAGGGAGCGTCGGGTGTAGCCTCGTATGTTTCGGCTATAGCAACCTGACTACGCGGCTCAACTCCAGACATACCAATCGGCGCCCCATCGTATCCCTGCCGGGGAATCCCTGTCACCAGCCCAAAGGCGATGAAAATAACCAGAAACGGTACTAGCACACCAGCAATGGAGAACAATCTATGCTCGTAATAGGCACCCCTTTTCCACCGCTTAAATGGAAAGCTACCACGCTTCATGAGAATACCTCAATGCGGAATAATGCATATACTGCATCCGTGCCTATCGATGTGTCATATAATAATATATAATAATAACAAATATTATACTATAAAATACTATTATATGCAATGCATATTAGCCTTACGGTTAGAGGAACCAGGCTCGTTCAATGAAGACGGTGGGGTTGAGTTTTGGTCTACTTATTAATGAGACCGCTGAAAAAGAGGTGCAGGATACTTCCTGTCGGGGGTCTGGGGGTATCCCCCAGCTTTAAAAGTCCCCCAAGATTGGGGGATATAGGGGGTTGATTGAGACTATTTCAGTAATATCTAACAGCTAAGTGGTAGCGCTGGAGGGGTGTTTTATAGGGGAAGATAGTTTCCTACAAGCGTGCGCCTCGCACCGAATAACAAAAAGAGGGGCCACCCGTTGAGGGTAGCCCTCCAGTTTCAATTACGAAAGGGACGGCGAAGTAGGTCAAGGAGTCTGTAAATTCCAGCCGCTCACATCGCATTGCCCGTCATCGTTCGATCCCACGGCCACTACGAACCCGTCCGACTTAAACCCTACGGTACGATAGCCCCCTGCCGAGACCTGCTGGATGCCGCTCCAGCCGTTCACATCGCATTGCCCTTCTACCTTTCGTCCTACGGCCACTACGGTCCCATCTGATTTCAGCCCTACGGTATGAAAGGCCCCTGCCGAGACCTGCTGGATACCGCCCCAGCCGCTCACATTGCATTGCCCTTCAGTATTACGTCCCACAGCCACCACGGTCCCGTCCGATTTCAACCCCACGGTATGATGTATCCCTGCCGAGACCTGCTGTATATCACTCCAGCCGCCTACGTCGCATTGCCCTTCAGTATTACGTCCCACGGCCACCACGGTCCCGTCCGATTTCAGCCCTACGGTATGAGCTAATCCTGCAGAAATCTGCTGGATGCCGCTCCAACCGGTTATGTTGCTTTGACCAAATTCGTTGTCTCCCGCAACCACCACGGTACCGTCCGATTTCAGCCCTAGGGTATGTACTCCTCCTGCTGAGACCTGTTCGATGCCGCTCCAGCCATTTACGTCGCATTGCCCAATGTGATTCATTCCGACTGCCACGACGGTACCGTCCGATTTCAGTCCTACGGTATGGTCGTATCCCGCTGCTACCATAGCACCACCAACTACTGTTGTATGATTCTCTTGCGTAGGCGTTGGAGTCGGTATTAACTCTGTTTCTCCCTCACAACTAACTCCTGCTACCAGCATAATACCCAGGAGCAATATTAAAGCAATTCTTGTCTTTTTCATTGCCAATCTCCATATTTCTTGGACAATCATTAGCAAAATATCTTGTTGGAGGATAATACTCTATTCAGCTATGAGTGTCAATGCTGTGGGTTAATAGAGAGGGGCTACCCATTATCGGGTAGCCCCTTATTTCAACTTGGTAGAAACTAATAGATTACATTTCCGTAGGTTTTCGACCCAAGACCCTCCTCTGTAGTTTGAACCATTCCATGTGCCTAAAACTAGCACGATATTTGCAAATTATCAGCAAAACCCCAAAAAGAAACCGCCCTTCGAGTTATTTTAGCTATGAAAAAGGCGGTAATAATGGCATTGGTAGCGCATACGGGATTCGAACCCGTGATCTCCTCCTTGAGAGGGAGGTGTCCTAAACCGCTAGACGAATGCGCCAGTATGTGAACGTTTGTCTTTAGAACCGAGGGGCGACATTTCCTAACTGAGATACTAGCATAACCACTGTACCCAGTCAACTCTTATAGACGAAAAAACATGCCGATTGCATTAGACCTTGAAGCACCTAACCAACCCATCTATCCGCGAGATTATATAGCACATCATTGTCTTAATGCTCATCGATGTATTAATTGACAAGAATAGGCTATTTCGTGTACGCTTATTGCTCTCGGAGGTAACGGTAACATATATGGAATTGAGCAAAGAAGAAGAAATCCAACTCGCTAGCCCTGATAGTTCCGGGTCTAACCTGAATAACCTGAATGTCAAGGTTAAAAAGCCCTATACAGCGCTTCTTGCCTTAAGCCGCGTCTCAGCTGCTGTCAGTGGGTTATGGGACTTAAATGCCGTTCTTAATGTCGCTTTGGACACAATGCTTGACATAATGAATGGGACAATTGGCTATATAATGCTTGTCGATGAACAGAGTCAATCGCTTTCCTTGAAGGTCCTCCGGGGTCTACCAGAAAAGTATGCTCCTGATATGCGCCTCAAAATAGGCGAGGGTATTGGGGGCAAGGTGGTTCAGACCGGAAGGGCAGTGCTTGTCGAGGATCTCTCCGAAGACCCCCGTGCCGTATGGCGCGATCTAATCAATGCCGAAGGTCTTAAGGCATTTCTAAGTGTCCCTCTCCGCGCCAAAGACACTGTGCTGGGTGTCTTGAATGTTGCCAGTCGTTTGCCGCATCACTTCACCCAGGACGATATGCATCTATTACACGCAATTGGAGATCAGGTGGGTGTCGCAATTGAGCAAGCTGAGCTATACAACCAGTTGAGAAAAGAGCGAGAGAACTACCGACAGCTTGCCCGTTACATGTTGATAACCCAGGAAGCAGAGCGAGGCAGAGTTGCCCGAGAACTGCACGATGAAACCAGCCAATCACTCACCGGTCTTTCACTTAACATGCAGGCTATCCTGAATATCGCTAAAGCCTCCAACTTTGGCGATGATGCCTTCAGGACCAAGCTTGAACAGGCCCATAATATCACTTTTCAGCTAAATTCGGAGATAAACAAAATAATGAAATCTCTCAGGCCAACAGCTCTGGATAGCCTAGGTCTGGGTCCCGCCGTCCACCAGTACGCAGAGAATCGTCTTCAGCCAGCGGGGATCAAAGTACTCGTAAAGCAGGAAGGTATGGAGGAACGCTTGCCCTCAGAAGTGGAATTTGGGCTTTACCGCATCGCTCAGGGATCCATTTCCAACATAGCCTGGCACTCTCAGGCCAAGAATGCAGTGATTGATATAGAGTGCACTTCAGACGAGCTCATAATGCAAATCGAGGATGATGGGCAGGGATTCGATGCGTCACAGCCAATCGAGGTGGATGGAAGTGGTCGTGGGCGGGGACTATTAAGCATGAAGGAAAGGGCGAGTCTCCTCGGTGGTACGTGCGATATTCAGTCAACACTGGGGAAGGGTACGAAGATTATCGTGAAGGTGCCCGTCTATTGGGATAAAACGCATGCAAAAGATCAAGATACTGATAGTAGATGATCACGCCATTGTTAGAGATGGCATTTGCAGCCTATTAGCTTTTGCTGGAGACATGGAGGTAGTCGGTGAGGCAGCTAATGGAAGGGATGGGCTGGACATGGTGGGACAATTACTACCCGATATTGTACTGATGGATATGGCCATGCCCATTATGGGTGGTTTGGAAGCCATACGGCGTATGAGAAAGGAATTCCCGACGTTAAAGATTCTCATGCTCACCCAGTATGATGACAAAGACCACGTTTTCCCGGCCATACACGCTGGAGCCAATGGATTCATTAGTAAGACTGCGGCATCGTCAGAGCTTATTTCCGGACTCCGGGCTGTATTTGCCGGAGATTCTTACCTCTCTCCTTCTATAGCTAAGATGTTTGTGGAAGACTATCAGCGAGTATCGCTGGCAGAGGATAAAAAGGATTGCTATGAGCTACTTACCGATAGAGAAAGAGAAATACTTAAACTAGTTGTTGAAGGGTATAAGACCCAGCAGATAGCTGAGATGTTGACTATTGCTCCTAAAACGGTTGAGGGGCACAAGACCGGTCTTATGAACAAATTGGGCATTCACAATACGATTGATCTGGTAAAGTATGCTTTGCGGCGGGGAATCATAAGCATGTAACAAGAGAGACTGCTGAGGTGATCTCGATAGACCCCGTAGTCTCCCAACCTTGGGGGATTTTTTTGAAGTTGGGGGGTACACCTCCAGACACCTGGCAGGAAGTACCTTGCACCTCTTTCTAATCGATCTCCCGTTAATAAAACGTAACGATTCACGTCCTTTCCCCAGCGCAGACATTCGATGGTGAGGGTCAACTTTCGTGGTCGTTGCCTGCTTTTCCTTTTAGCTAATTAGGGGTTAATTTACAGCGATTCGGGGGGCAATCCGTCCATATCTAGGGGTAAATCCCTATTCACGTATAGAAGCGGTTACTCTATTATTAAACAATAGTGTTGGTATTGCGAGGGTAGCTATGGAAGAGAAGCGAGAAGAAAAGAGGGAAATCCTAATCGTGGATGATGAACCTGATTTTGTTTCAACTTTGCAGTCTGCATTGCAGAGTGAGGTATGTGAGGTTGCTATCGCTGCCAGCAAGGCTGAAGCACAGGAGGTTGTTAAAACGATAAACCCTGATCTGGTGATTCTGGGTACGCTGAGCCCCCGTGGCGAAGCTTTTTTACTGCATCAATGGTTGAGAGAGAACCCAAAGACAAAGGATTTACCGATCATAGTCATGGATGCACCTCCGGAGAAACAGCTCGTCAAGGGGTGGAGGAGAGACGAGGCGGCGTTGATGGACGCTGAGGACTACGTAGCCAAGCCAATTGAGGCGGGCGCGCTAGCCACCAGAGCCCAGACGATCCTGGCCAAGGCAACCAAACGCATAAGAGTTCTCATAGTGGATGATCACTCGGTCGTTAGGGATGGCATTAAATCTGTACTGGAACTACAAACTGACATCGAGGTGATAGGTCAAGCTGTGAACGGGAAAGAGTCACTGGAAAAGGTAGACAAACTATCACCGGATATTGTGATAATGGACATAATGATGCCTGAGATGAATGGGCTGGAAGCCACAAAGCAGATATATAAGAAATACCCCCACACAAGAGTGGTCATGTTATCTCAGTACGATGACGAGGAAAATATCCTTGCTGCTGAGCAGTTGGGAGCTTATGGATTCATTCCTAAGCGAGCTGCCAGTGCCCAGCTTGTGAATGCTATACGTGCTGTCCACTACGTGGGGAAGCGTCTGCAACGGCCTAGACCCGGGTCGGACTGAGCCCTACCATAATATGAGATTGCTGAAAAAGAGGTATACCGATTATATCGGGGAGCTTTAAAAAGCCTCCCCAAGATTGGGTAATTGGGGGGGGGGATGATTGAGACTACTTCAGCGGTCTCCACAGTGCCATAGTGTGGAACACTCACATCGTTTGCCCCAAGATTCCGAGGAGGCTGTCATTGGAAGCCATCACTATTACACTTAATGGAGTAGAAGTAAGCGGCCATCCAGGGATGACCATACTGGAGCTTGCACGGGAATCAGGCGTGGATATACCCACACTATGCTATGATCCTCATTTAATTCCAATTGGGGCATGTCGTATCTGTCTGGTTGAAGACGAACGCTCGGGCAGGCTCTCGGCATCATGCGTTACCCCCATAGAGCCCGGAATGGTAATCAATACAGAATCTCCCAAAGTGCTGGAACGCCGCAAGATGATAATCAAACTCATACTGGCTAGCCATCCGGATACCTGCCTGGTATGCGATAAGGGAAACCGCTGCGAGCTGCGCAAGATCGCCTCAGATATGGAGGTCGGCTTAATTGACCTCTTGAAGATCCCCCAGATGGCTACCATCGAAGAGGTCAACCCTTTCATCGAAAGGGACCTAAGCAAATGCATTCTCTGTGCCAAGTGCATTAGAGCAGATCATGAACTGGTCGTCCAGGGCGCCATCGACTATATCCACCGGGGATTTATCTCGAAGCCAGCGACGCTGAACGATGAGCCACTGGAGAAATCAGAATGCACGTTCTGTGGTACCTGTGTCGCAATCTGCCCCACAGGCGCATTGATGGAGACGAAACGGCCATACAGCGGGACAACGACTGGTAAGGTATCAACCATCTGCCCGTTCTGCGGTTGCGGATGCAGCATCGACCTGGAGGTTAAGGATAATCAAATAGTACGGGCCAGACCAGGCAAAGAGAGTCCGGTTAACCGCGGCACACTCTGCGTCAAGGGAAGCTACGGCTACGACTTTACGCAGAGCTCGGAAAGACTCACGAGTCCCCTGGTTAAGGTGAACGGAGATTTTCAGTTAGTGTCCTGGGAAGAGGCTTTGGGCCTGGTGGCCTCTGAACTCAATCGTATTAAGGAGAATTATGGCTCTGGTAGCCTTGCTCTCCTCAGTTCATCAAAGTGCACTAATGAGGAGAACTACCTGCTGCAGCGGTTTGCCAGGAGCGTACTAGGTACCAACAATATCGACAATGGCAGTCGCCTGTACAGCGCTGCAAACATCATAGGCCTGGGATCGCCCGTCGGCTTTCCCGGTACCACCAACCATCTGGATGCCCTGGAGCAGTCTGAGGTGATACTGGTCACCGAGGTCAACCTCACCTCTGCCGCCCCTATTGTCGACTATGCCGTGAAGCGGGCGGTTAAATATAAAGGTGCCAAGTTGCTGCTTGTTGACCCTTTACAAACAGGGCTTTCTTCATTTGCTCACCTTTGGCTAAGGCCAAAAATAGGGACTGACATTGCGCTTATAAATGGCATGGCAAGAGTTATTGTCACTGAGGGACTGCTGGATGAGGAGTTTGTAACCAGGAAAACAGATAACTTCGAGGCTATGAGCAGGGAATTGGAGAGGTACACACCTGAATATGTCGAGCAGGTTACCGGTGTGCCCGGTGAAGACATGCGTCACGCTGCTCAGCTGTTCGCGGGGGCAACCATTGCCTCTATAGTCTATGGAGCCGGAATAACCCAGCATATAACCGGAACAAACTGCGTCATGGCTCTTGCAAACCTTGCAATGTTGACCGGGAATATTGGGCGCAGGGGTGGCATTTATGCGCTGCAAAGGGATTGCAACGGGCAGGGTGCATGCGATATGGGTGCCCTACCCAATTTACTCCCTGGGTACCAGTCCGTAGAAGATACCGAGTCAATTAAGAAGTTCGCAGACCGTTGGGGCACCTACCTGTCCGCTGATGTCGGGCTAACTGCTGTAGAAATGATCGAGCATGCTCAAGATGGGAAAGTCATGAGCATGTATATTGTAGGAGAGAATCCGGTCTTGAGTTTTCCCAACGCGACTCTTGTAAAAGAAGTTCTGGAATCACTCGACTTCCTTGTTGTTCAAGATATGTTCCTTACCGAAACAGCAGAGCTGGCAAATGTAGTTCTGCCCGCCGCGAGCTTCGCCGAGAAGGAAGGTACTTTCACCAACTTCGAGGGAAGGGTTCAGCGTGTGCTCAAGGTCATCGAACCTTTGGGAGACAGCTTGCCAGACTCGGAAATCGTTCTCCGGCTGGCGAACAGTATGGGATGCCCTATGCCCTATTCATCGCTACAACAGGTTATGGATGAGATCCGGGAATTAGTTCCTTTGTATCAGGGCATTGGCTACGGAAGAACAGAGGCGAAGGGAGAACGCCGGGATGAATTGGACAGAGACCCCTTCAGAACCAGGCGTTTATATAAAGGCCAGTTTCCAAGCGGATTCGGCCGTTTCTCCCCGGTGCAGTACGAACCACAGGTACAGATACCAGGGGACGGATACGACTTCACCCTCCTTGTGGGAAGCATCCTGCACCACTCGGGTACTGGTTCAAAAACATCCAGGTCACCAAGGCTGAGTGAGTTCTCTCCAGAGGCCTATGTGGAAATCGGCGCATCCGATGCCGAGCAAATTGGAATCGAACAAGGTGATGAGGTCAAGGTCATCTCGCCCCTGGGTGAAGTTACCGCCGTGGTTAGATTCACCACCACGCTGCCTGAGGGAGTGATTTTCATGCCCAATTCTTTCTCATCAACCCCCGTCAATCAACTGTTCGACATCGTGCTGGATCCCCAATCAAAAACCCCTGCGCTAAAAACATGCGCTGTAAAGCTAGAAAGGACATAGCCTCTTGGATAAGATAGCAGAAACAGCCAAACCCGACCTGAAGCAAGTAGACGAGATCTTGTCTCGATATCAAGATCAGAAGTGGCCTCTGATCCCCCTCCTGCAGGAGGTTCAGGACGAGATTGGGTATATCCCTCTCGAGGCGATTGAGCCTATAGCGAGGGGCACAGGCCTGTTTCCCACTCAGGTGCAGGGCGTTATCACCTTTTATGAGCAGTTCCATACGACGCCCAGAGGAAAGAACATCGTCCGGGTGTGCCGGGGAACGGCCTGCCACGTGCGTGGTGGGCGTACGATATTGAAGATAGTAAAGCAGAACCTCGATATCGAAGAGGGTGAAACCACTCCTGACATGCAGTTCACTCTGGAGACAGTACCCTGTCTCGGAACCTGTTTCTTAGCTCCAGCAATGATGCTAAACAAGGACTATTTCGGAAAGCTCGCTCCGCCGAAGGTGAGAAACATACTTCAGCAATATGGCAAGGCAGGAGATTGAATGGGGTTATGGAAAGGTTGAAGAGCGTTTCAGGGCTTGGTTCATACCGTGATTCACTCCTACGACAGGGTGGACAGACGGAAAAATGCGTACGTGTATGCACGACCGGCTGCCGTGCCTACGGAGCACTCGAGGTGCGCGATGCGCTGCTGGCTGAAATCAAGAACCGGGGACTGGAGGAAAGGATCGAGATAAGGGATACAGGCTGTCATGGTTTCTGCGCTAAGGCTCCGGTAATAGGCATTGACCCCGATGGTATATTCTACCAGGAAGTAGGCGTTGAAGATATACCGGATATTGTCTCTAAGACTTTAATGAAAAGTGAGTTAGTAGAGCGTCTACTTTACCACGGTGGAAATAATGGCAGTACTATCTCACAAACTGAACTTATTCCTTTCTATAAGAGCCAGACAAGGAATGTTCTTCGTAACTGTGGGCAGGTTGATCCTAAGGAGATACGACACTATATCGCGCGAGACGGCTATGCTGCCTTGGTAAAAGTCCTCTCGGGAATGAGCCCCGAGGAAGTAATTGATACTGTGATAGCGGCGAAGCTCCGTGGGCGTGGGGGTGCCGGCTTCCCCACAGGCACAAAGTGGAAACTTACCAGGCAGGCAGTGGGCGATATCAAGTATATAATCTGCAACGCGGATGAGGGCGACCCCGGCGCATTTATGGATCGGGCTGTGTTGGAAGGCGATCCACACAGCGTAATCGAGGGAATGCTCATTGCGGCCTATGCTATCGGAGCTGGCGCTGGCTATATATACGTTCGTGCAGAATACCCCATAGCCATAGAGCATTTGACTATAGCTACCCGTCAGGCAGAAGAACTGGGGCTACTGGGCAATGATATACTGGGTACCGGATTTAATTTTCACATTTATATAAAGATGGGAGCAGGAGCATTCGTATGCGGCGAGGAGACCGCTCTCATTGCGTCCATAGAAGGTAAAAGGGGTATGCCGCGACCGCGCCCCCCATTCCCCGCCCAGTCAGGCCTTGAAAATAGACCTACCTCCATCAACAACGTAGAAACCTATGCCAATGTACCTGGGATAATCCTCTCGGGAGCCGAAGCCTATTCCCAGATAGGCACTGAGGAAAGCAAGGGGACGAAGATATTCTCTCTATCCGGCAAGATCAACAATACAGGGCTGGTTGAGGTGCCGATTGGCACTCCGCTGTCCACCATAATCTACGATATTGGCGGCGGTATCCCTCGCGGTAAACAGATTAAAGCGGTACAAACCGGCGGCCCTTCAGGGGGATGCATTACAGCACAATTCATTGATACTCCCGTGGACTACAGCTCTCTGGCTCAGCTAGGATCGATAATGGGCTCGGGGGGTATGGTG
>JAVLBD010000033.1:0-11625 GCA_031581405.1 Dehalococcoidia bacterium | reverse complement strand
CGATACCATCCTTGGCGCCGATGAGAGGCAATACCTCGCTGTCTGGATTGAGAGTTACGCCAAAGCGTCCTTTATACCACTGGGCAATGTTATGGCGAAACTCGGGGAGGCCCTCTGACTCAGGATAACGATGATTTTGGGGATCCTGCGCTGCCTGGCACAACCGCTCGATGACATGGCTGGGTGTGGGGATATCGGGGTCACCGATTCCCAGGCTGATGACATCCTCCCCCTGTGCCCGCTTCTCCGCGATCTTCCTCGAGATCTCGACGAAAAGGTAAGGCGGCAGGTTTTCAATACGCTTAGCAGTGCGCATTTTTTTCATTAAGTCCTACTTCTCAAATTTTTCTTTCAGGGCCTCAAGTACCGGGGGATCCCACTTCGCTTGCTGCCAGGCTCGGGCACCGGAAAGGTCGAGCTTTTCAACATCTAGCTTCGCCCCGCTGAAATCGGCGTCCTCAAGATCAGTCTGGGCCAATATTGTACCTGTAAGATCGGCACCGCTGAAGAGTGTGCCTCTAAGCCTGGCACGAGTTAAATTTGCGCCTGTTAGGTTGGCATCTGAAAGGTCGGCATCGGTGAGATCGGCCCCGTGCAGGTCAGCACCTGATAAATTTGCCCGTGAAAGGTCGCAATTCAGCATATCAGCCTGTACCAGTGTAGCACCAGATAGATCGGCACCGCTTAAGTCATCTCCACGCAGATTGGCGCTGGGCATATTTGCCCCGGCTAAATCCTTACTCATACTAACACCTCCAACTATTTAAATTACCTGGACCTGGATATAATATATTCACGATATATCCATGCTTAGTCAGGCCACTCACCTAAAAACACCGGTTCCGCAGGTCCGCGGAGCATTACCTCATCGACACCGTTCCAGGAGAGTGTAAGTATGCCTCCCGGCAATGATACATCGACATCTGCAGTTATGTAATCATGGAGTCGGGCCGCCACAGCTATTGCACAGGCACCGGTACCGCAGGAGAGGGTCTCCCCTACCCCACGCTCCCACACCCTGGCACTCACCTTTTTTTGCCCTACTATGTTTGCCACTTCAAAATTTACCCTATTGGGGAAAATGGGATGGTTTTCCACCTCCGGCCCCATTTCTAATAGAGGGAAGTCTTCTACCGGCTCATCCAAGAAGCAGACGGCATGGGGATTACCCATAGAAAGACAGGTCAGAAGGAGCCTTCTGCCTTTGATAACAACGGGGTAATCCAATATTATGTCAAGATTCTCCTCAATGACTATCGGTATCTTATCAGCCCTAAACTCAGGCTTTCCCATATCTACCTGGATAATATCTTTATAAGGGCGCACCTTCCTCATACCGCCTAGCGTTTCCACGGTAAGCTCGCTGGCATTAACCAGTCCCCTATCAAGGGCATATCTGGCAAGACACCTCAACCCATTACCGCAGGCCTCCGCTTCCGAGCCATCTGGGTTGAACAGGCGCATGCGCAAATCAGCAACCTTTGAAGGGATAATGACGATGAGACCATCAGCGCCAACGCCGAGATGGCGGTGGCACATGGTTTTAGCCAGCGATGACCAATCGTGCTCTTCACCAGCCTCTAACAGTATGAAATCGTTACCCGTCGCTTGTATCTTAGCGAATCTCATTTTTCGTTGTTCCCGATTACACCGCTAATTCAATCCTGAATTTAAATAATTCAACCTCGTCTTTAGCTCTGTTGTACATTCAGAGCTTTGCCAATTCCATACCTGTATGTTTAAATACAAATTCTTTGATGAGGCTTCGAATTGGCTCCTCTACCCCATTCCTCACGTCAAACCAGTGAATATTTTCGTCCCTGGGGCGAAACCAGGCATATTGATGGCGAGCGAAGCGGTGGGTCTCATTTTTAATACGCTGCACCGCTTCATCGAGTCCCAACTCCCCTTTAAGATATTGGCCTATCTGTTTATATCCCAACCCAGACATCGATGGCAGATCAAGAGAGTAACCACGCTCCATAAGCCCTTTGACTTCCTGAACCAGGCCTTGCTCCATCATACGGTCCACTCTGATATCGATTCTCCGGTATAAATCCTCCCTGGCAGTAGTAAGCCCGATCAGTAAAGTGTGAAAGATGGGCGAAAAACTTTGCAGTTTGGAGAAGGGGATCCCTGTAGTACGGAAAACCTCAATTGCCCTGATCACCCTACGGACATTTCTGCGGTCTATGTTTTGCGCCGAAGTAGGATCGATCCGTTCGAGTTCCTCATAGATTGCCATGTATCCTTCCGCCTCTGCTCTTTCCTCCATGACCCGTCTCATTTCATTATCAGGGGGAACATGAGGGATTCTGAAGCCACCGAGCAGCGCCCTCACATAAAGCCCACTCCCTCCTACTAAGAGAGCTAATCTACCCCGTCGATGAACATCTTCGATCGCCCTAAGGGCCATCTCTTGGTAAAGGGCCAGGGAGAAATCTTGATCCGGGTCTACCACATCGATAAGGTGGTGTGGAACTAGGTGTTGCTCTTCGGCGGTCGGCTTAGCGGTGCCGATGCTCATATCACGAAAAACCTGGCGGCTGTCGGCGCTTACGATTTCGCCACCAAAAACCCGCGCCAGATGGATAGCCAGAGCGCTTTTACCCACCGCAGTGGGGCCAACAATCGTAATAATGTGGTTCATTTCTTGGTCGCTGCTGTTTGCGCTACGATAGTTAGAAACTCCTTCGCTTTCAGGCTAGCACCCCCCACTAGGGCACCGTCGATCTCGCTCTGCCTTACATACTCAGCGATATTGGCCGCGGTTACGCTTCCTCCATATAGTATCCTTATCTCCTGTGCTGTCCCTTCGCCATAAAGCCGAGCTACTATATTTCTAATAATGGCGATAATGGCGTTCGCTCCCTCACCTGTTTCCGCTCTGCCGGTACCAATAGCCCAAATAGGCTCATAGGCGATAACCAAACCAATAAGCGATTCAATACCGTTAAGCGCTCCTCTCACCTGCCTGGTTACCACTTCCTCAGTCTTACCGGACTCCTTTTGCTCGAGCCGCTCCCCAACGCAAAGTATAGGTTTTAGCTCTACAGCGAGCGCTGACCGAATTTTGTCGTTCACGATCTCGTCGGTCTCCCCAAAATATTGCCTGCGCTCAGAGTGACCGAGAATGACATACTCACAAATTCCGCAAAGCATCAGGGGTGAAATCTCACCGGTATAGGCACCCCGATCCTCAAAGTGCATATTCTGTGCTCCAACCTTGATAGATAGGCCCAGGAGGAGCTCCTTGACTAAAGGCAACGAGAGGAAAGGGGGGCAGAGCACCGTCTCCACGCCTGTTATATGTTCAAGACCCGCTCTTATCTCCTTTACCAGTACTGAGGCTTCTGCCAGCGTGGTATTCATCTTCCAGTTGCCAGCGATCATGGGCGTTCTCATTTCATGCTCCAAATTTCTTAAGCTTTAAGGCATTAGCTAAGGCCAGAGGCATGACCTGGGTTGCGGGAAACCTTCCCAAGGCGCCGCCAATACAGAAGCGCTCTGAGAATTTTGTTACCCCATCGGGCGGGCACCATTTGGAGTATAGTAACAAGGGGATGGGATGCCAGCTGTGGGCCTTTAATACGGCTGGGGTCGAATGGTCTCCGGTAACCACAATAACATCTGGTTCACTATCTCTCACCTGCGGTAAAAAGGTATCAACCTCCTCTATAATGCGCTTCTTCCTCTCAAAGTCGCCATCCTCACCGGCAGAGTCAGCCTGCTTTATGTGAATATATATGAAATCATACTTTAAATAATATCGAGTGAAAATATCGAATTCATGTTCAATGCTGGTACACATTGGTAAAGATGTCATGCCTACAAGTTTAGCTAGGCCCAGGTACATGGGATAGGCAGCAATGGCTGCTGCATTCAGCTTATATATCTCGTTAATCGTGGGTAGGTCTGGTTGCTGAGAAAAACCCCGCAGTAGTACCATGTTTGCTGGATGGTAATCAGAAAGCTTTGCCCTCGCCCGAGCGATAAATTCATTGGCAATTTCCGCTGCTTTTTCAGCCTCAGGAGCACGAGCAATAACAACTCTTGGTGGCAATCCTTCCTGCTGTGGATCAGAATCGTAAAGATCGCTTAAGAACCCCTCCCCATGGAAAACTGCTGCAAAACGGTGCTCCCTCACCGGCGAGACGGATATCGATACACCGTCGATAGTCATCCCGTCCAGCAACCCGCATAATTCGATGCAAGTCTCCGTAGATATCCGCCCGGCCCGGCGATCTGTAACGAGGCCATCACCGTCCACAGTGCAGAAATTACCCCGAGCAGCGACGTCACCTGCTTTAAGCTCGAGGTCGATACCCAGAGCCTCCACAACACCACGACCTACAGTGAATTGCAGTGGATCGTATCCAAAGAGAGCGAGATGGCCAGGGGCACTGCCCGGGGTGATCCCCGGAGCAATGGGATCGATCATTCCACATATACCCTCTGTGGCCAGTTGATCGAGATTGGGGGTATCAGCACTTTCCAGCTCTGTCTTACCCGTCTCAGGATGGGGTAGCCCGCCTAGGCCGTCGATAACCAGTAATACGATTCTGGAGGGAGTCGGTCGGGCAATCTCTTTAATTTGCTCAAGCCCGATCATCCAGACTCCTTGTCCTGTAGAACCATCACTCCAGGCAGAGTTTTTCCCTCAAGGAACTTTAATGAGGCCCCTCCACCGGTAGAGATATGACTCATCTTATCTGCCAAACCCATCTCTACTATAGCCTCAGCAGTTGAACCGCCACCAATGACGGTAGTTGCATCTAAACCTGCCATTACGTTCGCCATAGCCTTGGTGCCCATGCTGAACTTGGAAAACTCGAATACTCCTACCGGTCCATTCCAGATGATCGTTTTATTCTTGCGCAGTTTGGCCTCAAATAACTCGATCGTGCGTGGCCCTATGTCCATAATATACCAACTGGCCGGCACGTTGTCCACAGATACAGTCCTGGACCTGGCATTAGCAGCGAATTTATCGGCAACAACCACATCGCAGGGTAAAAGGAGATGAACTCCCTTCTCGGCAGCTTTCTCCATCAATAACTTGGCCAAGCCCACTTTGTCCTCCTTATCATCCTTCACCGATGATTGGCCAACATCATAGTGCAAAGCCCTTAGAAAGGTGGAGCTCATGCCACCGGCAATAAGCAGGGAATCCACCTTATCAAGTATATACTCTAGAACGCCGATTTTGCTGATTATCTTTGCCCCGCCAATGAGCGCAGCGAAGGGACGCTCTGGGTCATTTAAGGCCTTGTCCATTACATTTATCTCTTTCTCCATCAATAAACCGGCGACAGCAGGAAGATATTTAGTCACGCCTACAGTTGAGGCATGTGTCCTGTGGGCTGTACCGAAGGCATCATTGACATAGACGTCAGCAAGTCGAGAGAGCGCCTCAGCAAAGCCGGAGTCATTTACCTCCTCTTCAGGGTGAAAGCGCAAGTTCTCCAACAGGAGAATGCCCCCCGCCTTCAGCCTACCCACTGCTTCCTCGACCTGGGGGCCGATACAATCCACTGCCATACTGACAGGTGAGGCAAGGATCTCAGAGAGACGCCTGGCTACAGGAGCGAGCCTCAGCCCATCGACCACTTTACCCCCGGGACGCCCAAGATGGGAGCAGAGAATAACCTTAGCTTCCTTATCCGTGAGATACTTGATAGTCGGGAGCACCTTCAGAATGCGGGTATCATCGCTAATGGTTCCCGTATCTATATCTAAGGGAACATTGAGGTCAACTCGGACCAGCACCCGTTTTCCGTTGACATCTATGTCCCTTAAAGTCTTCTTATTCATTTTCCTTCCTTGCGCTCCAGCTTTTCCTTTATCGCTCTCACTTCCGCAACGACCACCGGATCGGCATCGAAGACGCTTTTCCCGCTCAGATCAGCCTCCCTGATCTTTGGGTTATAGTTGATGAAGCCAAGCACCTCAAAATCAGGCAAGTTGCTCATAATAAACTGGCGGTCTGTATCGCTTTGGGTTTTGGAGCCCACTATATAGTACCTCTTGATACCCAGATCTCCTACCAGTCCCTTAATCGCCTCCGCCGTCTGAATACTCCTTCTCCCTGGCTCAACGACGATGATCAAGATATCCACTGCCTGTGCAGTCCCGCGACCGATATGCTCCACTCCAGCATCCATATCCATGATGACCACATCGGACTCCCTAAAAAGAAGGTGGCTCATTAGGCTTTTGAGGAGAGCGCTCTCCGGGCACATACAGCCACCCCCTCCTGACTTGACCGTGCCCATAATAAGTAACCTGATTCCATCTATTTTTACCGAGAATCGTTCAGGGATGTCATCAACCCTGGGGTTCAGCTTGAAGAATGGGGCTCCACTCCCCGGCTTGGCCCCGGTGCGCTCCTCGATAAGATCCTCCATTTCAGCTATAGGGGTAATTTGTTGTGCCTGAGCCTGAGTAAGACCGAGAGCCATGGCGAAATTGGCATCTGGGTCAGCATCGATGGCGATTACAGTGTTACCCTCAGCGGCATAGAGGTGTGCTAAAAGGCTTGCCAGGGTTGTCTTTCCTACACCCCCCTTTCCAGTGATCGCTAGTTTGATCATTTTTCAACCTCACTAGTTATTTTCCAAGTTTATACTACGTTTCATTGGGTAAAAACCTTATTGTTTTGAAGAGATGATCCACTTTTTATCTATGCCAGAGGAGTGAGTTCTGAGATGGAGAGAATAGTCTATAGACTTAATTTACCTCTTTGCTTGCGTCAAACGAATGAGATCTGGAAAGGACGAAATAATCCGCTGGGTGATCCCATCGGCGTCCAGATTATATTTGGCGCGTAAAATTCCCTGAGAACCATGCGCAACGAACTCGTCTGGCAGCCCGATGCCCTCTAATCGAAGATCTGATATATGGGCGGTTTTTACAAGTTCGTCAACTATGCTGCCGAATCCACCGCAAAGAGCGTTCTCCTCCACTGTGACCACCCGCTTTGTACGGCGAGCCACGTCAAGGATCAGTGTTGAGTCAAGGGGTTTGACGAAACGTGCATTAACCACAGTACATTCAATGCCCTTTCCTGCCAATCTCTCAGCCGCCTCCATGGCAGGTGCAACAGTAACCCCGATAGCAAGAATGCTGACATCATCTCCGTTGCGGAGCACCTCACTCTTCCCAATAAGTACTTCTTTCCATGTGTCATCCAGCGGTACACCCGATCCCGAGCCTCTGGGATAGCGAAGTGCAAATGGGCGTTTCGCACTTACCGCGGTATTAAGGAAGTGCTGAAGTTCGTTTTCATCCTTGGGAGATGCGAGTACCAGATTAGGGATAAAACTAAGATAGGAGAGATCGAATGTGCCCTGGTGTGTCTTACCATCATCGCCTACTATACCTCCGCGATCGATAGCAAAGATCACCGGCAGATTCTGTATGCAAACGTCGTGAATTATCTGGTCCAGGGCGCGCTGGAGGAAAGTAGAGTATACCGCGACAATTGGGATAAAACCACGGGTGGCTAGCCCCGCGGCGAATGTTACTGCATGTTGTTCACAAATGCCAACGTCGAAAAATTGTTTTGGGAGCTCTTTTATGAGAGGACTTAGCCCGGTACCTTCAGGCATCGCTGCCGTGATAGCGATTATCTTAGGATTCTCTCTGGCGAGACGAAGGACGGTTTGGCCAAAAACGTCGCTATATGAAGGGCCGTTCACCTTATTACCGTTATTTGGAGACACACCATGAAAACCAATAGCATCATCCTCAGCAGGGAGATAACCTTTACCTTTTGTTGTGACCACGTGAATCAGGATAGGCCTTTTAATATATTGTTTGGCATGATTTAGCGTCGCTTCAAGCTCATTGAGATCATGCCCGTCAATAGGCCCAATGTAAGTAAAGCCAAGCTCCTCCCAAAACATAGATGGAATGATTAGACCTTTAACACCCTTCTTTACTCTTCCTCCCACCAACCGAAGTGAATTTATTCGGGGCAATCTGGTTGCTACATGCGATGCCTCTGACTTAGCTCGATAATAGCGGTGGTCGAGCCTTAACCGAGAGAACAGCTTGGACAAAGCGCCAACACTGGGGGAAATCGCCATCCCGTTGTCATTGAGGACCACAATGATCCTGGTGCCAAGGTGTCCCGCCTGATTTAGGGCTTCAAAAGCCATCCCCCCTGTCAGCGAGCCATCGCCGACTACTGCAACGACGTTATAACTTTCCCCCACAAGGTCGCGGGCAACCGCTATACCCAAGGCCGCCGAGATCGCAGTTGATGCATGCCCGGCACCGAAAGGATCATGAGGGCTTTCCTCCCTGTCGGTGAATCCACTGAGCCCGCCATACTGGCGAATAGTAGAAAAGGCCTCTCTGCGCCCGGTGAGAAGTTTGTGAGCATAGCTCTGATGCCCTACATCCCACACGATCTTATCATGGGGGCTTTCGAAAATGCGATGCAGTGCTATGGTAAGCTCTACAACACCCAGGCTGGAGGCGAGATGCCCGCCATTGGCATCTATTGTAGTAACAATCCTTTCCCGTATTTCAACGGCAAGCTGTTCTAACTGACTAAGAGTAAGCCCCCTTAAATCAGCAGGTTCATTGATGCTATCCAGAATCACGATTTTACTCTCTGTTCCTCTCATTGAAATGAAGCTGTATTAGCACTGAAGGCCGAGACCTCTCAAGAAAACCTTATCTCATCTAGTGCTCGTACCTTATCCAGGCGCCGGGCATGCCTGCCTCCTTCAAACTCAGCGGCGAGATATACTTTAACGATCTCTTTAGCTAGTCCCTCACCGACAACCCACTCCCCAAGGCAGAGGACATTTGCATCGTTATGCGCTCTGCTGCGCTGGGCACTGAAGGTATCGTGACAGAGGGCAGCACGAATTCCGGGAACCTTGTTAGCTACAATGCTCATACCTATACCTGTACTGCACACCAGGATTCCGTGATCCATGCGCCCCTGGGCAACTGCCCGGGCTACATTGCTCGCTATATCGGGATAGTCCGCCGAACATGTATCGTAACAACCAAAATCCTCGTACTCGTGCCCTAACCCCGAAAGGAGTCCCACAATTTGCTTCTTTAAATTCAGCCCGCGATGATCGCAGCCAATAGCAATCCGCATTAGCCTTTCCTAATCAAAGCTCCGCATGCCCTCTCGATATCCTCACCGCTTATTGCTCCTTCCCTGAGAATCATGGGGGACTCACCGGTGAGGTCTATTACTGTAGAAGAGATGCCTCCCGGGCACTCACCATCGATGATGAGATCCACCGTCTTCCCCATCTGATTAAGAACCTCATCGGCCGTCAATAGGCTAGGGCTACCGGTAAGGTTGGCACTTGTGCCGGTGATTGGGACGCCCAGCCCCTCGATTAGGAGTATGGGAGTAGGATGAGACGGTACCCTGACGGCAATTTTATTGCTCTTCCCTGTAATCAGAGTTGATACCGAAGAAGACCTATATAAAACCATGGTTAAACCTCCAGGGAGGAAACACTCTGCCAAATGCCATGCGATCTTAGGCACATCCCTTGCCACCGTGGTAATTTGGGAGATATCGGCAAGGAGCAGGGGAAGGGCGAGGTGGTGAGGTCTGCACTTGGCCTGATAAACCCTCAGGACAGCGCTATCGTTAAAGGCATTGGCGCCCAGCCCATAGACGGTATCCGTTGGAAACGCGACTACGCCCCCCTTCTTCAGGATGTCAATCGCCTGAAGAATCTGCCCGTCCATCTTGACGCCAGTATACCACAGTGTTAAGCTTTGGTCGAGGATTTTGCAGTCTATGGAGGGTAAAGAGGATAGCTTTCGCGTAACAACCAGCGATGACCTGGAGGTCTCCACATACCTGGAGATCGCCAAACAAAAAGCTGGCGAGCAACCCATCGTGGAGAAATCGCCGGAGTTGGAACGCGAGGCGGTGGTGGTACTGGACTTCGGTTCGCAATACAGTATGCTCATCACACGCAGGGTACGGGAATGCAATGTCTATAGCGAGGTATTGCCCTACGACACCCCCTGGCAAAAGATATCGTCCCTCAAGCCCAAAGGATTCATTTTATCAGGGGGCCCAGCCGGCGTCTACGACGATGGTGCACCGCTTGCCTCTGCCAGTATTTACGAGAGCCATCTCCCTATACTAGGGATCTGCTATGGCATGCAAGTGCTCACCCATCAGTTTGGCGGTAGGGTGGCTATAGGCACGAAGCATGAATACGGTCATGCTATCCTCCATCAGAGTGCTGAAGGGTCACCCATTTTCGCTGACCTGCCCCCATCCTTCACTGTCTGGATGAGCCATGGCGACGAGATTATAGAGATGCCGCCTAGCTTCACTACTATGGGTTACACAGAAAATTCCCCTATCGCCGCCATGGGTAATGATCATGGGATCATTGGAATACAGTTTCACCCGGAGGTAGCTCATACCCCTCAGGGGAAGGAGATACTGAAAAACTTCTTATACCGAATATGTGATTGCACTGGCAACTGGACCCCGGGTAACTTTATAACAGAGAGCGTAGCTAAGATTAGAGAACAGGTAGGGGATGGCCGGGTTATCTGTGCCCTCTCCGGTGGTGTCGACTCCGCAGTAACGGCAGCGCTGATTCACCGTGCTATCGGCGATCAGCTAACCTGCATCTTTGTTAATAACGGCCTCCTGCGCAAGGAGGAGGCGAAGCGTACAATCAATACCTTCCAGCGCAACCTGAAGATGAATATCATCCACATTGATGCCACCGACAGGTTTCTCCAGCGACTTATGGGAGTGACCGATCCTGAAATGAAACGCCGCCTGATAGGGGAGGAATTCATCCGAGTATTCGAGGAAGAGGCTGCCAAGCTGGGAAGGGTGGATTTCCTGGCTCAGGGAACCCTTTACCCCGATGTTATCGAGAGCGTTACTCCGGAAAATAGGGCAGCGGCCAAGATAAAGACCCATCACAATGTGGGTGGTCTGCCAACAAAGATGACCTTTTCCCTCATCGAGCCGCTTCGCTACCTGTTTAAGGATGAGGTGAGAAATGTGGGACTCGCCCTGGGCATGCCTGAGGAGATGGTGTGGCGCCAGCCCTTCCCCGGACCGGGGTTGGCGATCAGAATTATCGGTGAGGTGACCAGGGAGAAGCTGGAGATATTGCGGGCTGCCGACTGGATCGTGATGGACGAGATCAAGAAGGCAAACCTGTACGCGGAGCTGTGGCAGAGCTTTGCTATCTTGACCGATACCAGGAGTGTTGGCGTGATGGGGGACCATCGTACTTATGGCTATCTAATTGCGGTCCGCGCTGTAACCTCGGAGGATGCAATGACCGCCGACTGGGCCCGCCTCCCCTACGACCTCCTCGCCCGCATCGCCAACCGCATCGTCAACGAGGTCCCCGCCGTCAATAGAGTGGTGTACGATATCACCAGCAAGCCGCCGGGGACTATCGAGTGGGAATAGACGACACTACCGCAACCGTGCCGCCCGCCGAGAACGATACCTCTGGATCCGTTTATAATCAGGTTCTCCGTACAGTTGCTCTTCTCGCTTCTTCCACTTAACCCCGGCCAGTGAATCTCCACGAGCGTACTGTAACCGCACGGCCCTCTTGACGAGGCCGGCATAACTCAGCGTCG
>JAVLBD010000032.1:0-11730 GCA_031581405.1 Dehalococcoidia bacterium | reverse complement strand
ATCACCGAGCTTTAGAGGTAGGCAAATGAGGTCGTATTTCCCCTGTTTTACTCCCGATAGATTGAGGCCCTCAATAATCCATACGCCGCCACTAAGAAGCGTTCTGTGAACGTAACTGCCGCCGCGCTTGAAGCTCCCGACGGAGAGGTAATCAACGCCAATTAATCGTACGCCGCGCTCAGCGAGAAAGATGGCAGCATCGTCTGAGATGAATACGAAATCTTCAATAAAGTCATCAGTCTGCCACACAGATGACGAATTTGGTGTCTTGAATAGAATGCGCTCGCCGCGGCGGATGCGATGCTGAAGAAGCTCTTCCGGTTTAATCGATTCGGTATCTAAGATTTCGATCACTCGTGCTCTACCAACCATAGTATCAAGTGGCATCTTGTCCACACCTTGACCCTGCTGAATAAAGTGTATTGGAGCATCTACATGTGTTCCGGAATGCGCCCCCATCGAAATCTCAGAGAGATTGGCAGTGTCTCCATTCCCTATATCCTTCATCCGTTTGATGGTGACTGAAGGATCGCCGGGCCAGTGCACCATCGCGTTCCGCAACGGGACTGAGATATCGATCCATTGCGACCTGGTGCTATATCTCATCTCGGAACTGCCTCCCTGCGCCGCAGCCCCTCACACAATTGCCTGGCATGCATAGCGTACCCCTTCGGATAGAGTCGGGTAGGCATGAAGAGTATTGCCGATATCGGAAACGCTCAGCTCTCCAGCCATCCCTGCAGCGACCTCATGAATAAGGCTGGAAGCTTCTACCCCTACAATATGGCCTCCCAGGATGCGGCCGGAGCCCTCCTCAGCGACTATTTTAATAAACCCATCAGTTTCACCGGAAACGATAGCCCGCGTCAAATTAGCATAATCATACTTACCGCTTTTCACACGGTAACCCTTTTCTTGTGCCTGCTTCTCGGTGAGGCCAACGCTGGCTACTTCCGGATCACAGAACGTGGCTCTCGGCAATATATCGTAGGTCAATTCGATACGCTCGCCACCAACGGCATTCATCACCGCTGCCTTGCCCTGCTCCCCCGCAACGAAAGTGAAAAGAAGCATCCCTGTGACATCGCCAGCCGCCCAGACGTGAGGCACACTGGTTTGAAGCGACGCATCGACAGTGATTCCCTTTTTACCTGCCTCGATGCCAGCGGCTGGAAGATCCATGTCGTCAATTGCTGGCCTGCGACCAGTAGCCACTAGCACGTCATCATACTCAGCCTTTTTCTCTTGACCATCGGGACCCTTCGTCACTATCAGCTTTCCAGCACTGGTGGATTCTACGCTGTTTACTACAACAGATGTCGATACGGAAACACCCTGTTTTTCGAAGAAACCCATCATCGCAAGCGATATCTCCTCGTCCTCTCCAACCATAATCCTATCGAACGCCTCATATATATGTACTTTAGAACCAAAGGCAGCGAATATCTGGGCAAATTCCACTCCGATAGGTCCTCCGCCAATAATGGCAAGCCTTTCAGGTACGTTTTCTAAATCCAGCGCCTCGACATTGGTGATGTAGCCTGTCTCCTTCAGTCCTGGTATTGGTGGTATGGCAGGCATGGATCCAGTAGTAATGATGATTTTATCTGCTTTCACAACTTCATCAGCAACCTGGATTTCATTTGGCGAGATAAAACGAGCATTGCCACTGAATACCTGAATACCACGCTTGACCCATCTTTCATCACGTCCCGTAGCTATTCCGGAGATAATACCATCCTTAAAGGCTTTTACTTTCTTGTATTCAACGGAATTATCGAGTCTGGGCAAGCCATAGAAGTCGGCGCTTCTCATTTTTTTGTAAGCCCGGGCGGCGTGTACCAATGCCTTGGTAGGAATGCAGGCGTGAAAAATGCAGTCACCCCCAACCGGCCCCTTCTCAATCATGCCAATTGAATCAGCGTACTGCTTTGCGGTACCGGCAGCGTATTCACCCGCAGTGCCCGCTCCGATTATCAGAACATCCAGCTTAATCATTGCCATACCTCCTCTGAAAATTTAGTTTTCCCTGTGGCCCGACCATCTCCTCGCTATGAGGTTCTTAATTTTATATGCATCATATCGCTCTCCCCAACTGTAATGTTTTGTATTCAAACTCTTTCTATTTAAACTAGTCCAATTTCCATTTTATTAAGGCGAATCAATTTAACTTTTAGCACCACGCTTCGATGCTTCTGATTCGTGAACTAGCTCAATACCTGTAGTAATAACCGCTAAATGCGTAAGGGCCTGGGGGAAATTACCCCGCGCCTCTCCAGAGACGGAGTCCACCATCTCCGGGAAAAGACCCAGGTGATTGCTATAGCCGAGCAATCTTTGGTACAGCGTCGTGGCATCCTCCAGCTTGCCCATTCTCAACAGGTTCCTTACCAGCCAGAATGAACACCACAGAAACTCCCCCTCGGACCCACTGAGCCCGTTATCGGTTTTATCGGTTCTGTACCTGCGGAGGAGTCCGTTGTAGCCCAGCTCTTCGATAGTGCGCTCTATTGTAGAGCTGATACGCTCGTCTGTGACCGGCAGGAACCCGTATAAAGGCATGAGCAGGTTGCTCGAATCCAGGGCTGTGGTATCGTAGTGCTGGGTAAATGCCCGCTTTTCCGGGTTCCATCCCCTGGCAAGAATGTCAGCTCGGATATCTTTTACCACATCTTGCCACCGCTTGATGTTTTCCCCGAATCCGAGCTCTTCTGCGATTTTAATCCCCCTGTCCACAGCTACCCAGCACATTAGCTTTGAGTGGGTAAAATGATAGGGGCCACCTCTGATCTCCCAGATGCCATTATCAGGCAGCTGCCAGCTCTTGCAGGCAGCATCAACAAAGCTCTCCAAGGATTCCCACGTGCGACGTGATATATAGCCCCCCATATCGAGATAGTTATATGCCGCCTCCAGCACCTCACCGAAAACATCGAGTTGCAGTTGATCGTAGGCGGCGTTGCCTATACGTACCGGTGGGGAATTCCGGTATCCTTTGAGATGATCAAGTATCTGCTCCTGTATAGGATGCTCATAGTCTATATCATAGAGGGTCTGGGCTTTAGCTCCACACTGAGCGCATAAGGTGACTAACCAATTGAAAAACCCTAGGGCCTCTTCAATGTGACCTAAATAGAAAAGCGCATTGAGTGTTAGAGAGGCATCTCTAAGCCATGCATAGCGATAGTCCCAATTCCGTTCACCACCGATCTCCTCCGGAAGAGAGGTGGTTGGCGCTGCTATAATAGCTCCTGTGGGTGCGTATACCATCAAATGCAGCGTTAGATAGGATCGTACCATCATCTCCCGCAAAGGGCCAGAAAAAACACAGCCCTCAGCCTTTTCTTTCCAGTAAGCTGTAGTCCGTTCCAACTTTCGCCGCGAGCCATAGATGCCTGGGGATTTAGGTTGATCCGTATCATAGCGCAGGATAAATTGGGCATTTTCCCCTTTTTTCAGAGTAAAGCTCCCTATAGCTTTTGCTCCATCGCTGGTAAAAGGAGTCGTAGAGGAGAGTGCTAGTCTATCTGATCGTCCTCTTGCTGCAACCCCGTATTTGTAGATCTCTATCCGGGCATAATCCCTGGCATAGTCTAACCTTGGTTCAAATACAACCTCAAGGGGCACCTGTCCAACTGTGCAGTCCACCAGGCGGTGGATTTCATCGAATTTGGTCAATTTGTGCCTAGAGGTTCGGTAGCATGGCATGAAGTCGATGACGGTAACGGTTCCTGTATCGGTTCGGAAGGTGGTCTGCAGTATGTTCGTATCTGGGAGGTAAGATTGCTGGGATTCAAAGGATGTCCGCGGCTTTATATGAAATTTGCCACCCTTCTCATCATCCAGTATAGCGGCGAATGTGCTGGGAGAGTCGAACCGGGGCAGGCAGCACCAGTCTATTGAGCCATCGTTGCTGACCAGTGCAGCCGTATAGCTGTTGCCGATTAGCCCATATTCGCCAATCCCTTTGTATGCCATATGTCCTCCTATCCGAACGTCTAATAACTATAATGGAGTATCGAGAATTGTCAATAGAAGTATTTTTACCTCAACAATGAGTGCTATTCCTGTTTAGTCTATGATCTGCGTTACAATAACCAGGATACCTATGGTAAGGAAGAGTGTTGCGATTACCCGTTCTGCAATACGTGTCGGGATTCTCCCGGCAAAGCGTGGTCCGATCTGAGCACCGATGATAACTCCAGGTATGGACCAGACTACAACGTACCATGCCGGCTCGGCTTCCAGAGCGTGAACTCCAGCAGCAAAGAAAACGGTAACGGTGAGAACGAATATGGCCGTTGCCACTGCAATACGGGACGGGATATGGCAGCGCATCGTGAGTTGCTGTGTCGTGATCTCTGGTAGACCCACACTAACAAGCCCGGTTAGTAAACCACCTATGCCTGACAGAGTTACCCCTATGTAGCGCCTGCATGTTTTATAAGAGTATGTGTCGCCATCCCGAGCTTTGATTATCGTCATCTTCCTGGACTCGTCTGGCGCTACGGGGATAGGGGGTTTACCCTTCAGGGTGCCATAATAAATCACTATCACCGCCAGCACAAATAACGTTATACCGAGTATCACTTGTAGTACTCCGGGTCTTATTTGATTGGCTATGAAGGCTCCAGCTACTGCAGCTGGTATGGATGCCGCAAGGAGGAAACGCACCGTCATAAAGTCAACCACACGCTGACGCACATAATTATAGGCGCCAACGCCTGTACCAAACAGCTCCGTTATCAGCCCTGCACCAATGGCCTGTGAAGGCTCAAGCCCTACTACCAGAAGAAAGAAGGGGCTGAAGAACAGGGCTCCACTTATTCCCAATGCTAGAGCAATGGTGGCAATACACACCGATACCGGCAAGACCCACCAAACTTCCAACGCCTGAGATAGATCCATTCGCTAGCCATTTCTTTGGTGGTCAGGTACCATCAACACGAGAGAAAACCATTCCGACGGATCGGAGTACCAGTTCTGAATAGATAACCCGCCCCGGCTGGCAAGATCTTCAATGCCCTCCCTGGTGAATTTTCTTGAGGTTTCCGTATGTATTGTCTCGCCTTTCTTTAAGGCCGTTTCCAAATTTATTGATTTAAGTTTCACCGTAATGTCACGATTGGCCCTCAAGTGCATTTCGATTCGACCATGATCTTTATTGAAAAAGGCCACATGATCAAAGTGGGATGGATCGAAGTCAGCATTGAGTTCATTGTTCAATACATTCAATATGTTCCTATTGAATTCAGCGGTGATACCTTTTGAATCATTGTATGCATCTTCCATAATTTCTCTGGCTTTTACCATGTCAAAGCCAATGAGGAGTCTGTCATCCGGTTTCATAGTCGCATAAATTCTTCGCAAGAATGAGATAGCCTCATCCTGCTCCATGTTGCCTATCGTGCTCCCCAGGAAAAAGAGCATCAGGGGACGCTCGGTTGGAATGACATCCAACTGTGAGGTGAAATCAGCAATTATTCCCAGGACCTGTAATTCAGGATACCACCCGATTAAGGCATGTGATTCTTCTACCACTGCCGACTGGCTTATATCTACCGGAATATAGCGCAGAGTAGCCCTGCTGGATTCACTGACTGCACTCAGTAGTATGCGCATTTTCAAGTTCGCACCGGCACCGAGTTCTACGAGGTCCTGGTGCGAGACTGTTTGCATGAGTTCGGGAGCGACATCCCTCAGAATGGATATCTCCGTGCGGGTAGGGTAATACTCGGGAAGCCTGCAGATCTCCTCGAAAAGCTCTGACCCGCGTTTATCATAGAAGTATTTACACGGTATATATTTCTGCGAAGCGGTCAGCCCCTCCCGTATTTCTCTGGCAATAACGTTTTCGTATTTGCCATCCAGATGGTTTAATAGCTCAAACCGCCCGGGTATCGATTCACCGGTATTAACTTTTAGATAGCCCATAGTAATAGAAAGCCCTTCATCAAACGATTTCCTACCAGGCCTAGCGACACGATACAAAGCGTATCGTGTCCTTTCGTTCGCGAATTATCTGGTTAATACAGAAAACCGTGTGATCAATCTCATCTATCGTATTATGGAGACCGAGCGTGAAACGCACGGCGCAATGAGCCTCTTCTTCGGAAAGGCCCATCGCCATCAAAGCGTGAGATGGTTCGGGCATACCGGCACTGCAGGCAGACCCGGAGGAAATGGCAACTCCCTTCTGGTCCAGGGCTAGAACCAGTGACTCCCCTCGTATTCCCGGCAAGGTTAGGTTACAAGTATTGGGTAACCGCTGTTCCCCAGGGCCATTAAGTTTCGCATCAGGAATCAGTTCTTTAATACCATTTTCCAGCTTATCGCGCAATTCCTGTATGCTATCCATCTGAGGAATATGATCGATTGCAAGTTCAGCAGCCTTGCCCAAACCGACGATCGCCATGACGTTTTCAGTTCCAGCGCGTAATCCCTTCTCCTGATTACCTCCACTCACAAGAGGATCCAGAACAGTCCCTTTTCGTACATACAGGGCACCGACACCCTTTGGGCCGTAGAATTTATGTGCTGACACTGTCAGTAAATCTACTCCAAGCTCCTCTATATCTATCGTAATCTTGCCAGCAGCCTGTACGGCATCGGTATGGAAGAGCGCCCCGCTCTCTCTAGCTATACCTGTCAGTTCAGTAATAGGTTGGATGGTGCCCGTCTCATTATTGGCCAGCATCACACTAACGAGACAAGTTTTGTCAGTGACCGCAGCTTCCAGGTCAGATGGGTTTACCCTTCCTTCGGTATCAACCGGAAGATAGGTAACCGAAAAACCCTGCTTTTCAAGCCACCGGCAGGCGTTGAGTACTGATGGGTGCTCTATGGAACTGGTGATTATATGATTTCTCCCATTCGCATTGGCAAAGGCTACTCCCTTTATGGCAAGGTTATTTGCCTCTGAACCACCGCCGGTAAAGGTAATGCGTCGCGCCGTGCAGTTTATCAATGCGGCAACACTCCTGCGGGCTGCCTCAACCGCGTCGCGGGCCTCTTTCCCTATAGAATACATACTTGAAGGATTTCCATAACATCCCATAAACTCCATTATGGCTTCTTTGACTTCCCGATGAATAGGGGTGGTGGCATTGTGATCGAGATATACGATGTGATTTGTTTGTTGCTCCTCGACAGTATCATCAAGCGAATATTCTCCGGATCCCTTGATAATACCTTTATTACCGTCTGATGACTTAACCACCTCACAGAGCAATGCTTTATACACCGGAAAGCCGGAAATCGGGTCGAAGCGTTGAATATCGGTGAGGTCATTTATACATGCATCCCGCCACGCTTTTGGACCTGTGGCCCCACCACCCATTCCGCTGGCCTCTACAGCACCCGATACAATATCGTCGGTGACGTAGGCATACATTCCGACCTGGCCACGCTTTGTTTTTATGTAAATAAAATCCCCATTTTCTATGCCGCGCTTTATGGCATCCAACGTATTTATCATCACCGTGGGCACAGGTTTTTTCTCGGCTAATGCCGGAATGGTGTGATGTAAGGCGTGCAAGTCAACATTTGAACGGGCTCCCGAATTGAAAACAAGCGGGAATTGTTTTGCAAGCCGCGGCTGAGAAAGCGGGCTTTCTCCAGGTTCAGTATAAATCGGTAGTGAATCGTAACCGTGCTCCTCAAGGATAGAGGATGCGATCTCCAACTTTCCTGATGGTGTTTCAAACCCGTATTGCCCGTCCGCTCGCAACAATCCCTTTTCCCACTTCTTATACTGCATCATGACTGTAGGAATCTGCACAGTCCCGCCGGCAGTACGGACATCATCAGGAGTAAAGCCGGAACCTTTGAGAACTCGGGAGAGGATCTCTTCTTCTGTTTGTGGATAAAGATGACCATAGCCAAGGAGATGAGCAAGCTCCGATAGTATGAAGAAATCGCTCCTGGCCTCACCGATCGGTTCTATTACCTTTTCCCGAATTCTAAAAATAGAGCCATATACCATGTATGACTGTATTTCATAGTAGGTTGTTGCCGGGAGCACGATATCGGCATAGGCTGCATCTGCGGTTAGCTGACGGTCTATACAGACGAAGAAATCCAGGGCTTCAAGTGTCTTTCGCCAGATATCTGATTGCGGCCAGGATGTAATAATAGATGCGCCCAGGCTAATGAGGAGGCGGATCGAATAGGGCTTCTTTTTAAGCACAGCTTCAGGGAGAATATTGGCATGGAACTCCCCTCTATACTTTGTATATATGGGGAAATTATTGTACCCGGCTGCCTTTCTTATATTCGGGTTGGGTATGAGCCCTTCACGATTGATGGGAAACTTGTTCTGGGACATACTGAAACAGAAACCGCCGGGCACATCAAGCTGGCCCGCCAGAGCCCACAGTATCATTGTCGCGCGAATTGCCTGAACAGCTCCGTCACTATACTCCAGGCCGCTGTACATGACGGGAGCAACACCACTCGTAGTTGCGATTCTCCTTGCAAGAGACCTGATGGTTTCAGCCGGAACGCCGGTGATGCCTTCTACAACCTCAGGCCGAAAGTGCTGAACATAGCGGTTAAAATCATCAAAACCTACGGTCCATCTCTGGACAAATACCTCCTCGTAGAGTTCCTCCTCAATAATGACATTGCACAACCCCAGAGCCAGCGCTCCGTCCGTGCCGGGACGGATTGGAACCCACTCCGCATTTGAGTATTTGGCCATCACCGTTTTTCGCGGGTCAATCACCACTATCTGAGCTCCTCGCCGGTGTGCCTCCTCAATCCTATAGAAGTCGTGGGGAGGACAGTGCGCTGCCGGATTCTTTCCCCAAATCACGATGAGTTTGGCGTTTTCTATATCCGAGAACATGTTAATGAACATACCGCCCATCGTAACATGGGGCGCTATCATCGCAAATGCTACGTAACAAAGAGCACCTACCCCGAGGGTATTAGGCGACCCAAAAGGAAACAAAACGCTCGCTGCGGAGGAAACCGCTACGCCTTCGGGCTGATAGAGATCACAAAAAGCTGACTCAAAGCTTCCACTGCCAGTATAAATGGCGGTTGCTTCAGGGCCCGATTCCTGCTTTATCTGATGGAGTTTTCCTACTATCGTCTGATACGCTTCATCCCAGGTAATTCGCTGAAAATCATAGGTGCCCTTGGGACCTTTACGTTTCATCGGGTAGAGGAGGCGGTCCTTGGAATATACAATGTCACTCGAATTCTCGCCCACTTTGCATATTGCTCCAAGACTTGAAGTCTCGTCTGCACGGACACTGTGGATTTTCCCATCATCGTCATAAGTGACAATGATCCAGCACCCGGCGGCACAGATTCCGCATATAGCCCGCTTTTCATTATTACCAGTGTTTACCACAATTATACCTATCGTCTCCTACCAATTATCACCGCAATATCTTTCCAAATATGTCATTGAGAAAGCGCTCTATTTCCTCCCGCCTCCTCTAGCCTTACCTTATGCTATTCGATCCAACCCTAATAAGATACGGGGAATATTATTGGAGTACTCATTGAGGCTGCCTTTTTATTAGCGCTGTGCTTCATATGGACAGCAGCCAACCTTTAATTGGCCATAAAAGATTATGTTAACGAATTCTCTGCTTCGCTTATGCGTTTTTCTTTCTTTCACAGTGTGACTTTATGTGAGATTTTTTACCGTTTATTTTTCCACTTCTACTCCATCACCGAATGCCACAGAGGCTTTAAAATAGTGGGCGGCTTCCTTCGGTTCAGGATGGTTCCATGCCGCGTTCCTATTCATCCCTCCGGCAACCACACTATCATAGTATGCTGTCTTGCCTTTCTACAGGCACGTATATTGCCTGTCCCCATCCTTAAAATACTCCCATTTGGCCGACTCCGGCGGGAAGTAGAGATTGCCTTCGACCATTTCAATTTTGTCGCTTTCAGCAAGGATTACCCCCTTCCACATCGCTTTGGCCATTTTCGCCTCATTTCTTATCCTAACCAAATTATTTAGAACCTAGGATTCCTCGAGGCTATTAACTGTTATCTGAATCAATTCGGAAAGGGCAGGGTGTATATGAATGCCATTATTTATTTCGTCTACATTACCTCCGGATGCCATGGCATTCACCACTTCCTGAACCAGTACGGGAGCATAGGGCCCTATAATGTGAAAGCCCAATATTCTGCTATCATGTTTCTCTACTATGGCTTTGGCAAAACCTTCTTTTTCCATCATGGCTTCTCCTTTAGCAGTATCCATATAATTTACCCTTCCTATGGATATGTCATGATCTTTTCTGGCCTGCGCCTCGGTTAGCCCTACCGATGCAACTTGAGGATGAGAATAAACTGCATGAGGTATGGCATTATAGTCCATTTTCAAGCCTGCATCATAAAACACGTTTTGTGTCACCATAAGAGCCTCACGATTGGCTACATGGGTGAACATATATTGCCCATTGGCATCGCCAAAGGCAAAAATGTTCTTTTTACTTGTCTCAAGATACTCATTGACCTTGATGAATCCTCGCCTATCAATTTCTACGCCGGTATTTTCTACCTCCAGCAAATCGGCGTTTGACCTTCGGCCCACAGCGATCAGAACGTGTGGTGCTGTGAACTCCTTTCTTTTACCGGTCTTACCGTCTTTAACCGCGACTTTTATCCGACCTCCCTCTTGCGTTACCTCCTCAGCCTGGGTATTAGTATATATATCCATACGCCGGCCAAGCTGTTCTTTTAGTAACTCACGTATCTCCGGTTCCTCAATCGGGATAAGACTTTCCATCATCTCGAGTATAGTGACTTTGGTTCCCATAGCAGCAAAGAAGTGTCCGAATTCAACGCCGATATACCCCCCACCTATGATAATAAGGCTTTCGGGTAGATTCTTAAGTTGAAGTAGCGTTTCATTTGTTAAATACTTAACGCTATCCAAGCCCTTTATGGGGGGAATAAAAGGTCGCGAGCCAGAGGCTAGAAAAATCTTATCCCCTTTAATTGTCTCTCCATCAACCTCGATAGTATAATCGCCCACAAAATGCCCTTTACCTTCATAGAAGTCTAGGTTTTCTGCGTGAGAGAGTGCCTGCCTCATTTGATTTTGGCCTTCTTTTATTCCCTTTCTCATACGTTGCATTATAGAGGTAAAATCTACACTCTTGATCTCTGCCTCAATACCCAGCTTACTAGCCTCCTGTATTTCCACAATTCTATCTGCCGGATATATCAACATCTTGGAAGGGATACAGCCCGTATTGAGACAGGTTCCTCCGAAAGGCCCCTTGTCTACGAGTGCAACTTTTAGACCACGGTCAATTGCTTCATCGATAATGAACATTCCAGAGCCGGACCCAACTACGATAACATCATACGTCTTCATTTTGTTTCCTCCCGATGTATATTTACTATATGCATATGAGATTCATAATTTATATTTGACAATCAACGTTATTCCACTTATTTTCTTCCCTATAAAACATAAGTAACGGTATAGTACACTACTTATGCGATATTTGGCAACACCTATAACCTCTACTGATAAAACCCATTCTGCCTATCTAGGATTATTTTGAAAAATCCGTGCAATATGGAGAAAAAATTAAAGGAAAGAATAACTTTGTCGAGAGGATGGGATTAGGCATGAAGTAATTACGTTTTACCTCTTTTGGAATAATATGGTAGCAGTTCCCGTATATGGTCATGTTGCCAAGTTTAGACCAGCTATAGAATACTGTATGTGACTTATCTCACATC
>JAVLBD010000031.1:0-11844 GCA_031581405.1 Dehalococcoidia bacterium | reverse complement strand
CTTTGCATCTTCCAGAGCGGCAACAAGCATCATCATAGCCATTGCAGTTCCCGTATTGCCCACCGTCATAAAGAATGGCTCCTGGATCTGCTCCATGCCAAAGCCAAGCCCTACTACTACCTTGCCATGCCTTCTAATATCGATAGGAGGGCTCGCCACTACCTTAGCGAAATCCTTCGCCTCGAGCTTGTGTTTCTTCATCAGCCCGGACATTGCCTTTGGAAGGATAGCGGAGTAGCCTTCATCAAGTATCATCCTGTCTTCCCAAGTACGAATAAAGGTATCACCATCTGCGCGCCACTCACCAGAAAATTCATCGGAGACGTAATAGTGGTCCACAATAGTAGCAATAACATCCTTGTCCCCAATAAGAAGTGCGGCAGCTCCGTCCCCAAAAGATCCCTCGACGAAACCGCCAGGTGCCGGCATACGATTATCGGCGGCAGTCACTACAATGCTCTTGGCCGTCCCTGCCTTGACCGCATCAAATGCCGAAGCTATAGCGATGGTGCCGCCCCGGAGCGAGTTAGCGTAATCAGCGGTTCTGATCTCGTCTCCCATATCGAGTGCTGTGGCAACAATGGTAGAACACTGTTTCTCCTTGTAGGGATAGCTTGTGGTGGCAAGATACAGGCCACCGATCTTCTTGGGATCAAAACCCTGCAGACAGTCATTGGCCGCGTCCCAGGCCATTGTCACCGCATCTTCATCGTAACTGGCCATCGCCTTTTCCCCAGGTATGGGAAAACCACCCCATGCTTTATAAATCTCCTCCCGACTTAGGCGGTTGTACGGTATGTATGCACCGTAAGAAGTAATCCCAACCATTCGAACACCTCCTTATAGATATTTATTAACCGTTTTTAATAATTTATGGAGGCTGCCTAAAGCCTCCATAAACGGTCTTCCCTATTAATTGTCTCTATATCGATGATCAACACGCTCACTTAGCCAATCACCTCCGCCTTAAAAAGCTCATCGATATGAGTTTTATCGTAGCCAAGATCTTGCAAGATCTCCTCAGTGTGCTGCCCGAAGCGTATGCTCCAATTCCTAACCTCGACCGGGGAATCCGATAGCTTGTGCATCGAACCAACCTGCTTTACGCGTCCCATGGTTGGGTGATCGGCCTCGATAATCATACGCCGGGCAATCAATTGTGGATCCGATTCGAGCTCGTTGATATCATAAATAGGAGCCGCACACGTATCTTTCTGCTGTAATATGGCAAACCACTCATCCCGTGTCTTTGTTAAAAAGGTCTCCCGGAAGTATTTGAATATCTCTTCCTTCTTCTCTCCCTCGGCAAATTGATGCTCGACGAACTGCTCGCACCCGAGTAGCTCACATAGATTGGCAAAAAACCACGGCTCCAGCGCGCCGATGCTGAGGTATTTCCCATCTGCTGTTTCATATATATTATACCAGGGATAGTGCCCGGTGAACATCGTTTCTCCCTTTCTGGGAACCATCCCATTGAGTAGATATGGGCTTATCTGCATAGAGGTTGATTCCACTACTGCGTCTGTCATGGACATATCCACGAACTGCCCCTTGCCGGTCCTCTCCCGGGCCATTAATGCTGCCAGAATCCCAATAGCGGACGACATCCCACCAGCGGCAAAATCTGCTATTACTGAACCGGGAATAACGGGTGCCCCCCCTGCAGGCCCCGTCATCCCTAGAAGACCGCCAATACCTATGTAGTTAATGTCATGCCCAACCAGATTGCGATAGGGTCCGTCCTGCCCAAAGCCAGTTAACGAAGCATACACGATTCGTGGGTTTATCTTCTTTATAGTATCGTAGTCAACCCCCAAGCGCTTTACCACCCCTGGTCGGAATCCTTCCATAATTACATCTGCGTTCTTGGCCAAATCGCAGAAAATACTGCGGCCCTCTTCCGCCTTCAGGTTAAGCCCCATTGTACGGCAGTTTCTGAACCCCGGTTGCATAGCCGGATCGAACAGAAACATAACAGGTCCGCCACGGCGTTCTGGATGAGCTTCGTAGACCTTTATTACATCAGCGCCCAGATCGCCTAACATATTGGCACAGAAAGGTCCGGGGCCCAGCCAGGCCATATCAACTATCCTTATTCCTTCAAGAGCTAATGCCATTTCTCACCAATCTCTCTAGTATTTTTTTATTTCATTCTTGGAAACTGCTGAAATAGCCTCAATCAACCCCCTAATCCCCCAATCTTAGCGGACTTTATAAAGCTGGGGGACACCCCCAGACCCCGGCAGGAAGTATCCTGCACCTCTTTCTTAGTAGTCTCTCTAACTACGTTTTTCCCTTCAGTTCTGCCAAATCCAGCGGCTCACCATTGGATGGGTCTCGCTCAAGGCTGATCGCCCCAATCGGGCAGACATCCTCACAGACGCCGCAGCCCATACACTTCACTTCGTTAATAACAGCCGTATCATCACCCATGCTAATCGCATTGAACGGGCAGCAGCCATCACAACTACCACATCCGTTACAGTCATCGCCCACATGAGCAAGGTAACCCGAAGGGGCAAGAATAGGGATCGCCCCCTCTAGCTGGTTCCACATCTTTACTCCGAGACAGCAACAGTTGCAGCAATTGCATAGGAAGTAAAACCTTTCACCCACGTCTTTCTTGAAAAAAGCACAGTGAACGTCGCCTCTCTCATGTGCCGCCTCCAGAATACTCACCGCCTCCTCCTGAGAACTCTTACGGAACGTGGGATTATGTTCGGCTATGAAAGAGGCAAATGGCTCCCCGACAATAAGACAGACCTCCATAGGAGGGGGCAGACAGGGTTTTTGCGAGGCACTGCGACAGGCACACGAGCCTACCGCAATCGATTCCGGGTTCTTGAGAATGATGTCTTTGGCTACTTTGAACGGGATCACCTGCTCGGGGGTAATCAAAGACAGGTCACCTTTCTGTGTAACCAGCTGTAGCGCGTCCTTTAGCTTAACAACCTTGCCGTGATATACACTGGTCGCAAGATCCGCAGACGTCTCCGCGACACGCTGGACGGAGGCCTCGAGCATCTCATCTATATCCGCCTCCGGCCGCTCTTCACGTTCCTTTGTTGGCAGGCCGCATGCCTGGAGCGCATGATATATGAAATGGTCAAGATATTTCAGGTAGATATAGGCGGGAAAGAAATCGCTCTTATTCTCTGCGGGATATAGATCATACAGCGCTTTGGTAGAATCATCCATTATTCACTCCATTCTATATCTGTGTTTAATTCCTAAACCTATTCCTGATAGTTCCAGCGAAATTATTTTTTCTTCTCCTGTTCTCGCCGCCATGCCACATACTGCTTTGTACCTTCCTCTATCGAGATCTTGGGCTCCCATCCCAGCTCACTCCTCGCTTTTGAGCCATTGATGTGCATCCCCTGGTTGAGAAAACGCACGCCGGAACGGGTTAAATAAGGTAGCTCTTTCTGTCTCTTCAGATGAGCCCAGCCCTCCATACACGAACACCATAAGTAACCGACAGAATATGGTATCGTCATTTGAATCTTGCGCCCACCCAAAGCTCTTATCATGGCATTACCATAATCACGAAACCAGACCACCTCTGTGGGAGCGATGTTATATATCTCTCCCGCCGCTTTATCACTGGTGGCAGCAAGAAGTATGCAGTCAGCTACATCGGTAACATGTACTATAGCTGTTCGAGGATTCGATTTCCCTGGCCATACTACAAAGGTCGTATCGAACTGGCGGTAAGTTTTGTCACTGAGCAGCCTGTCCCTGGGTCCATAAACCATGCATGGCCGTGTCACTGTGACCGGTATCTTCCCCTGTTTATGCCAATCAAGGCATAGTTTTTCAGCCTGCAGCTTGGCATGATCATAGAAAGTATCATATCTGAAAACAGAGATCTCACATTGTGTTGACTCATCTGCGGGAATCTCGCAATAGGATGCCTCACCCATCACAGTTCCGGAGCTGACATAGACAAAACGGGAAACTCCTACATCAGCGCTTGCCCTTAACAGATTCTCAGTACCCTTAACGGTTTCACGTTCGAAGTCCTCCCATTTGCCCCACCCCGGCATCACCCGGGCCGCCGCATGAAAAACGACGTCTATCCCATCGACCACGGAGACAAGACTATCATAATCTTCTATATCGCCAATAACGATCTGTGCATTTGTAGTCTTTAAATGACTCAAATTGGATGTTTTACGGGCTAAGGCTCGCACTTCATGACCCTGATCCAGCAATCGTTCGACAATGTGGCTCCCGATAAAACCTGTGGCCCCAGTAACCAGTGCCTTCATTCATCCCTCCTCTTGCTTAATCTGATAGCAACCTGATATGCTCGCATACTACATCCACTTTATTTTCTTTATTTACTGAGAATGCTGGAATTGCCTTGATAAATCCCTTATATCCCTTTTATCCCCCGCCACCGGCAAGTAAGAAGAAAAGCTCATCGCCATCTTTCAGCGATTTCGTGAACTCAGCATCATAGATTCTCTCCCCATTAACAAAAAACCAAAGCTGAGGTCGCAACTCTCCCTGCTTGTCATACAGCCATCGCTTGAGTTCAGGCAATTGAATTACCAGGTTGTGAGCGCACTCTATAAGGTTGTATCCCTCTACCTCCAACAGTTCCTGCCCATTGGCGTATTTGCTCAGTAATGAAGGGATCTTTACCTTTACGCTCACCTCTCATCTCCAATAATAGACTATCGAGGCAACCTGCACTCTTCGCAGTGTGGATCTTGCTTTAGCCTGGCCTCACTAAATTTCTGGCCGAGTCCATCATATATCAAAAGCCTGTTAATGAGCAACTCCCCGATACCCACAACATATTTAATCACTTCGGTGGCCTGAATGCAGCCAATGACGGCGGGTATGACTCCGACCACAGGTATCTTGCCCGGTAAAACATCCTTATATAAGCACTTAATGCACGGAGTTTTACCCGGAATTATCGTGGTGGCTCTTCCCTCAAAACCGTAAACCGCGCCATGAAATAGAGGAAGGCTTTTTTTGACAGCGACCCTGTTCAAGTGATATCTCGCGGGAAGATTATCCAGCGCATCGACGATTAGGTAATCGCCTACCATCTCAAAGACATTATCCTCAGTAATAACCTCTCCAATGGCCTCGATCTCGATATGCGGGTTTAACGATTGAAGCTTATCCCTGGCCGAATCGACCTTTTTTCGACCTATGTCCTTCTCTAAGTGCAGAATCTGCCGATTCAAGTTACTAAGCTCCACTGTATCGCCGTCGATAACTCGTATGCTCCCTACGCCAGCAACGGCCAGATAGTTTAAAATAGCTGATCCGAGCCCCCCAGCACCGGCCACTACAACTTTTGCTTTCTTGAGCTTTTCCTGTCCCTCCTCTCCCCACCCGGGTATTATCATCTGTCTTTCATATCTCGCTAATTCTTCTTTGGTAAACATCTCAACCATCCCGATTTCATGACCTTTAATCAGGTATTCACCGATAATCTTGTTTCATTTGTTAACATTAATTAGATCGTTTAGAGAATGCTGAAATAGTCCTGATCAACCCCCTATATCCCCCAATCTTGGGGGAGTTTTGGATCTGGGGGACACCCCCAGACCCCCAGCAGGGAGTATCCTGCACTTCTTTTTCATCAGTCTCCTTAATTGGACCGCTGAAATAATTGTAATAAACCACCTCTTCCCCCAAAGGGGGGTTCTTCTGAAGCTGGAGAAGGCCGACAGGTCGACCTCGTGACATCTCTTTTCCAGCGATCTCTTAATAATAAAGATACCTCTCCCCTATTGGGGGAGAGGTATCATGTTTCTATATAACGAAGTTCTGCCGCTGTTTCATGCTATAGCTTGGCAGCAAGATCGGACAGCCCCAGTTTATTCAGTTTCTCCTTTAGCGGACGTCCGTCAGCATCCAAACCCCTCGCCTCGTAGTACTCCTTTTTCATCAGTTCTATATCGGGCACAGAGCCCGCAGCAGCACCATCGGTGTGAGGGGTCAGCATTCTCTTCGGCATTCGGTCATCAGCCGCTGTAATGCCCATAAGATTATTCAGACCCCTCTGGAGCGTCCAGATGCGATCGCCACATTCCATAATCTCATCGAGGGTGTAGTCAAAGCCGGTGGTGGCCTTAAGCGCCTCGACTATATCCGTAATAGCCAAGGACATGAGAGCGAAATAACACATCGTTGCTGAATTCGACAACATCGCTACATTTTCGCATTTAACGTTTAGCTCACCCTTACCCTCGTCTGCCTTGGCATCGTAGCCGCCAGTTATGCCAATATCTGCCCACGTGGTCCATCCTGACTCGATCGGGCCTATCGCAGACGCAACGTGACAGGCACCGCGGTTGGACATCGTGAAACCGAGACCATGTCCATGAGACCCCCGAACATCGTACATAGCAAACTCGAGGCCCTTTATTTCAACCGTAAAATCCTCCGCATTCTTGCCGATCTTCCTGGCAGCGCTCCGGCTTCCCTCCGCCAGTATATCGCCGAATCCCTGTCGCTTGGCGATCTTTCCCATCATTTCAAGGACATCATCCGTATTTCCCCATCTCAACTGGCCGCCACCAAGATCCTTGGAGGTAATAAGCCCTTTCTCAAAGCATTCCATAGCAAAGGCGATAGTAGCGCCGCAGCTGATGGTATCCACGCCATACTGGTTGGCTACCTCTCCCATCCTGAGTACCGCAGCCAGATCGTCAATCCCAAGCAGAGATCCGAACGCAGCAATGGTCTCATACTGTGGTCCGGGCCCTTCCGCCATCTTGTAGGGCTCCTCATCTACCTTGACCGTTCTCTTACACCCAATTGGACAGCTCAAGCAGGCATGTGGTTTGGTCAGGTAACGTTCAGTTAAAGCCCCACCACCTATCTTGGGACCGTAGGCACTACCATCCCCAACAGTATAGTTTTTCACCGGCAGTATACCGGTAATGGCATTAACGTCCAGTCCCATAGCAGTACCAGCGCCGTGGAGGGCCTGAGAGATGATGTTCTCTTTGACTTTATTTACGAGGGTCTTTCGTAATTTGTCATACTCATCAGGGGAAGCTGCTTCAACTTTGCCGGTACCGCGGATGACGATGGCCTTCAGCTTCTTGGAACCCATTACCGCACCGCCGCCGCAGCGGCTGATAAATCCCCACTTGCCATTCAATATACAGGCAAACTTCACCAGGTTCTCACCTGCCGGGCCAATCTCCAGCACGTCCGCTTTCGCCCCGTGCCGCTCTTTGAGTATGTCTGTCGTTTCATGACAGTCCTTCCCCCAAAGGTCTGTGGCGTCTTTTACCTCCACCTTGTCATCCTCAATTACCAGATAGACAGGCTTACTTGACACGCCGGATATAGCTATTCCATCGTAGCCTGCCTTTTTTATCTCTGCAGCGAAATTGCCTCCAGCAGAGGCCTGCCCCCATATACCGGTTTGTGGGGACTTGAAGGCTGCCACCAGACGTGACGATGTAGGAAAGTTCGTTCCTGACAACGGACCTGCCATTAGAAACAGCACATTCTTATCAGATAACGGATCGATATCGGGCGAAACACGGTCAAAGAACAGTTTAGCCGCCAACCCGCTTCCTCCAATGAATTTTCGCAGTACATCCTCCCCAACCTTCGAGGTCTTGAAAGCGCCGGTGCTCAGATCTATATCCAGAATCTTACCTCTATTGCTTCCCATTTTTCCCTCCTTACTCTATACAATAACGCGCTATGTAATCCTTGACATTATAGCGCTTGTGGACACAATATTTACGGTATAATAAGTGCGCTTGATGTGTTGGGAATATACCATCTCCTCCAAGGTACTGTCAAGGGGCTGCGAGGGTCTTGATTTTTTTTATGATGTGGTATAGCATGGGGCTGATTGATGGGAATTAGACGGGCCATATGTTCAGCCTCACCTGCGTCTTGACTTCTTTAGTCGATATACCCAAAAGAGACTAGAAGAGAATTATAACAATATAGTATAATGTTATTTCCTTCGATAATATCGTATCTTTCCTACAGGAATGGGGGTAAATATGGGAGCTGATGAAAGGTATGACGTTGTTATAGTAGGCGGTGGGCCCAATGGCACCACAACGGCTGCTTACCTCGCCAAATGTGGTCTCAGCGTTTGCGTGCTGGAGGAGAGGTATGAGGCAGGCGGGTCATGTGAGACCGTGGAGCCCATTGCCGGAGCGCGCATCTATCCCCACGCCATGCTGATGTACGCAGCACCGGCCCCCGGATTCGAGCAACTGGAGCTACACAAATATGGCTTCCGTATGTATTGGAACCCCTTCGATCTTATGAAGGCTAACACGCTTGGAATGGCTACAAGTAATGGGCTTGTGCCGTACGATGAGAAGGACCTGTTAGGCTTCGCCAAATTGAGTGGCCTGCTTAGCGAGACTCCCTGCATGAAGGACCTGCTCCGCGCCACCTTCTGGTGCCCGCCACACCCCCCTGAAGTGGAGGTAACGGATGATACCGTCCCCTACATGCAGGTCTACAAGCAGCACCAGCCGGACATGTGGACACCGGAGCTGCGGGACATGACCATGTTCGACCTCATGGACGAGCATTTGGGGAGTGAGCCCTTCAAGGTGACGCTTGCCTTCTCAGCATGGGCTTCAGGTGCAGCCGCCCACTGGGAAGGCGTGGCTATCCCTGCCTTCCTCGCCGTAATTCTCCTCCTGTTACCCGGCAGGCTCAGTATTCCCCGAGGCGGCCTGCATGGTTATTTCCACTCCATTTTACGCTGTGCCATCGACCACGGCGCAGTCATCCGTACATGCTGCCCGGTGGAAGAGATAATCATCCAGAACGGGCGAGCCGTAGGTGTACGCCTGCGGGATGACGCTGCTGTCGGAGAGAAGACCATTTGGGCCGATAAGGCGGTTATCTCCGGCATAGATTTCAAGCAGACGTTCAACAAGCTCGTCGGGCCGCAGCACCTGGACCGCAGCTTCCTGCAGAGAATAAATGACATAAGCCTTAAAAACGGAAGTCTCTTTGTGTCCACCTTCCACACCCGCAAGCCTCTCCAGTGGAGGCCTAAATTCAAGGCGTTTGATGAGATTGCAGCGGGACCCAACAGGATTCCCCACGGTTCCGTCTTCCCCGCGGATACTCGCGAACTTTATTATGAAAACGTAGCTGATGTGGACAGCTATAAAGGGAACCCAACGCTACCGCCAGAGAGATTACTGTGGTTCCTCACTCCATCACAGGCATGTGACACCCAGGACTGCCAGCACCACCACCCCAATGGACATATATCGGCTGCTTTTGAGGTTAATTTCACAGCACCGGAATATCATGTTGATGGTCCCGATGCTACAGATAAGGAAAAGGAGAAGTGGAACGCTTACATGCGCCAATCCATCGGGCTGGCAATAGAAGGCCTCGAGGATGAGAATATCATCCACCACTGGTCGTCAACCCCTCGTGAAGCCGAATTTCGCAACACCAGCCTAACAGGCGGGACCTGGTGCGGCACCAGACACTGCGATGACCAGTTGTGGACCCAGCGCCCCATACCCGAGATGGCGCGCTACCGCACGCCCATCGATGGGCTGTACCACTGCCACCAGACAATGGGACACCCCGGAGCGCTCTGTTTGATGGCTATTCCCTATAACCTGATGCATATACTCATCGAGGACGGGATCGCCGAGCCAGGAGATTGGTGGTACCCATCGCCGTGGTACATACCGGAGAGAGGCAAAATATCGGCAGTGCCCCGTGAGGGAAAAGTAGCAGCATAAATAAAAGGAGGAGACTATGACAACAGATCTGGATGCCAAGCCATTTACCGAGTTCCCTGATGTTACCGATTGGGACGTTATCATTATCGGAGGCGGTCCTAATGGGCTGATTACCGGGGCCTACCTGGCCAAGGCCGGCGTTAAGGTGGTGGTGGTTGAACGGCGCTTCGAGGTTGGAGGTGGTTTGGCTACGGAGGAGATCCTCTTCCCCTGCTATTACTCCAACGTGCACGCCATCTATCACCTGATGGTGGACTATATGCCGATTATCAAGGACTTCAACCTGGGTACGCATGCTATTAACTGGATCAAGCCCAATGCCCAGACTGGCATGGTGTTCAAGGACGGCAAGTCCCTGCTGCTCACCCGTATGGTTGCGGATACCAAGGACTCCATTGGCAAGTTCTCCTGGAAGGATGCCAATTCCTTTGGCAAGATAATTCGCAAGTGGAAGAAGATGGTGAATGAGATTATAGGCCCTCTCACCTATTTCCCAGCCATGTCTCCCATGGACTTATCCATCGTCCTTGAGAGGTCGGAGATCGGCCAGGAGTTGCTGGAGACCGCTGAGAGCAGCCCTCTGGAGATAATCACCGATGCTTTCGAGGACGACCGTGTACGCGCTCTCATGCTGTACGTTAGCTGCATGTGGGGGCTGGACCCCAGGGAGACCGGTGTTGGCCTTTTCGTCCCTCTCCTTCTCGACCGGGGTATGAATAAGTGTTATTGCTACGGTGGCTCTCATAAGTTTGCTGGCTCCTTGGAACGTGAGATCGTCAAGGGTGGAGGGCTGGTGCTGGAAGCTGCAGAGGCTACCAAGATCATCATGGAGAACGGGCATGTCGCCGGGGTGGAGCTGGCCGAGGGGCGCACCCTGCGCAGCAAAGTGGTTGTCTCCAGCCTTGACCCGCATACTACCTTCCTCGACCTTGTGGGCGGTGAGCACCTGCCGGGGACGTTACAAGAGGCGGTGGAGGGATGGGTCTATGATAAATGGAGCTTTAACACCCTTCATGTCGCATCCAAAGAGCAACCTAAATACAAGTGCGATGACCCGTGGGTTAGTGAGGCTTTCATGACCATATTCGGCATTGAAGGCACCGATCAGCTTCTGGCCCATTGGGATAACGTCATTGCCGGCAAGATCGATGACTATAATTTCGGCGGGCACAGCACCTGCGAGACCTTCTGGGACCCTCACATGACGCGAAAACCGGGCGATCACGTCTCTTTCTTCCAGATGCACGCCCCCTATGACATCGAAGGCGGGTGGGAGCGGCGCGGACCGGAGCTTCAGGAGGCGATCCTTGATAAATGGCGGAAAGCGGCTCCCAACTTCACCAAAGATAAGATTATCAATACCAACCTCGAGACCCCGGTTGATATCGAGATCCGCTTCCCTAACATGCGACGCGGCAGTATCAAGCACGGTGACTACAGGCCAACTCAGTTGAATAACCTGCGGCCCAATGTGGAATGCTCCGGACACTCGACACCCGTCGAGGGCCTCTATGTATGCGGGGTCTCGACTTTCCCCGGAGGACTTGTGCTAGGGGGATCCGGTTACCTCGCTGCCAATAAGGTGGCCGATGACATGGGCGTTAAGAAGTGGTGGAAACCAACTGCCGAGATGGAGAAGTTCGCCAAGACTTATATGGAATAACCGATAGGGTTTTGGATACCTAACCTATAATAGGGTAAGGCTGAAGCGTTATGGTTGTGGAATATCGTCCACGCTATCATTGATCATGAAGATTGAGCCAAAAAGGGACAGGTTATCCCAACTAATATGAGCCCAAGATTATTTAACATTGCCACAAGCCCTCTGCTATGTTTCGTAGCACATTGACTATATAGCGGGGGCTTGTTTTATTAATACCTGACGGTAGAATACCCTATCACTATTTGAAGGAGGCGAAATAATGGGTGATGCAGAAAGGTACGACGTTATTATCATCGGTGCCGGCCACAACGGCACTACCACAGCGGCATACCTGGCCAAGAGCGGGCTAAGCGTATGCGTTCTGGAGGAGCGGACGGAGTGTGGCGGGGCGCAGGAAAATACCGACCCTATAGCCGGGGTGCATATTAGTCCACATGC
>JAVLBD010000030.1:0-12305 GCA_031581405.1 Dehalococcoidia bacterium | reverse complement strand
CGGGTTATTTTTTGAGCATCAAGGTATTCCATAAGGGCCAGGGCATATTTGCGGCTGGTGTGGAACAGGTCGCGGACCTCAGCTACGGTTACCTTGCCATGGGATTTTATATGACTGATAATGTCTTCTATCATCTTATCGTAAGTAGACGTAAGGAAGATCACGTCATCGCTTATCTTTACCACTCGATGCTGCTCTATTAGTAAATTGAGCAGGTCTGGCTCAGGTAGAGGATCAAGGGATGGCAAATAGGGATTGCTTGCCAACCTACCCAGGAAAGCCTCAGCTTCTGCCTGCTGTTTCGTAGTAGGTTGTGGCGTATGATCGGGTAAGCGTACCATCGGTCCTGCATCAACTAGGGCACCATCCTTTATGAACTGCTCTAGAACGTAGGGAAATAACTTAGTGGGAGTCTTAAGCTTGCCCCGGAGTTCCTCCTTAGATGGACCGTGGCGAAGAGGGAATTGCTGGTGATATTTCTGCACAGCTAGTCTTGATTGCTTTTCCAGCTTTTCCCAACCTTGGGCTGAGAACAGCAGTTCCATGTCACCCATTATAACAACCTTCTTCTGGTTTGCTAGTATTTTTATGGCCGGGTCTGCTTCCTCGCGCGATTGGTTGCAAAGGGCGATTAACTTCTCCAACTCAATGGGCTCTTCTTCTTGTATAACCGCCAGGATTATATGTTCAGCGGTACCCGACTCCCTGGCTACTAGTCCTTCAATGACATCAGGGCGAAAGCGGCGGTGCCTTTTTGCCCGGGAGCCAACGATTTGTCCTCCACCAAGGGTCTCCTGAGGAGAGCGAATGATAAATCGGTCATCTTTCACCGCGGCAATTGGCTGAGTAAGCAGAAGCTGAGCCCATGTTGTTTCTCCAGGCTCAAGCTTATCCCTATCAAGCAGGCGGACCTTCCCAAGCACCTCGGTGGCTCCATGATGAAAGGTGACGGTGGCGTTATGGGGGAGAGGGCGGGGTACAGAAGGCAGCAGGCGCAGCTTAACGTCGAATGCTCTGGTCGGCGTGAGCCACCCCGGAGTGGTCACCACATCGCCTCGTGTTAGCTGACTGGTAGCTACGCCAGATAGGTTTACTGCTACGCGGTTGCCTGGTAATGCGGTATCGATCTTTTGTTTGTGCGATTGCAGACCGCGTATGCGTGCTGTTAGACCGCGAGGCAGTATTGCGATCTCTTGCCCCCTAGATAAGGATCCATCGACAAGTGTTCCGGTAACCACGGTGCCAAAACCGGACATGGTAAATACACGATCAATAGGAAGCCTTGGTCTTCCGATATCCTTCTTCGGTATAGCCGAATCTAAAACCAGGTCAATAGTGGAAACTAGCTCGGGCAGTCCTTCACCGGTTAAGGCGGAGATTGCGACCGTGGGTGCTTCGGCTAGCGTTGTGCCTGCTAGTACCTCACTCACCTCCAATGTAACCAACTCCAGTAACTCCTCATCTACGATATCCTTCTTGGTTATCACTGCAATGCCCTTGTCTACTTGAAGAAGGTCGAGTATGGCGAGGTGCTCTTTTGTTTGAGGCATGACCCCTTCATCGGCGGCAATTACCAGCAAGGCGACGTCGATACCTCCAGCGCCGGCCAGCATATTCTTGATGAAATGTTCGTGTCCGGGCACGTCTACAATACCGACCGACCGACCGCTAGGAAGGTCTAACCAGGCAAAGCCCAGGTCGATGGTCAGACCTCGCTCTTTCTCCTCCTGTAGCCGATCTGGGTCGATCCCGGTGAGAGCCTTAACCAGAACCGATTTCCCGTGGTCGACATGACCAGCGGTCCCTAAAACAAAGGACATGCTTCACTCCCTGACGGTGATTCTTCCCTTCGGTTCCTCAATAACCTCTCCGATAATGGCGGCATCCTCTATGCCATGCCGATGCAGGTTTTCAAGGAGCTTGTCAGCATCTGCACTTGCGATGGAGATCAGCAATCCGCCCGAAGTTTGTGGGTCAAAAAGGATGTTCAATATATCATCGCCTATTACACTAGCGTGCTCTATCATATTAAGGCGAAACTCCTTGTTGCGGTGCGTGCCCCCCGGAACAAGCCCCATCTCAGCGAAACCCCTCACTTCCGGGAATATCGGGATAGCAGCTATATTGATTTCCATGCCCACCATGCTATTCTCAATCATGCCACAGGCATGCCCCAACAGACCAAAGCCGGTTATATCTGTGCAAGCGTGAGCCCCCGCTTCTAACATTAGCTCCGATGCTCTCTTATTCAAAGTAGTCATCGAGACAGTTATGTGGGCCACAGCCTCCTCACTCGCCATGCCACTCTTAAGGGCGGTGCTCACGATTCCGGTGCCCAAAGGCTTGGTAATGATCAGTTTATCTCCTATCTGTGCTCCCTCCTTAGTGATCAAATTCGCTGGATGGACAACGCCGGTGACCGAGAGACCATACTTTAGCTCGGGATCCTCTATGCTATGCCCTCCCACCAGAGCGGCCCCGGCCTCCCTCAGCTTATCCATTCCACCCCGCAGGATTTCGCCGAGCACCGATATATCCTGGGTCTTAGTGGGGAAGCAGACGACATTCATCGCGGTGATGGGTTTGCCGCCCATGGTGTATACATCGCTCAGGGAATTGGCAGCAGCGATTTGCCCGAAGATATAGGGGTCATCGACAATGGGAGTGATGAAGTCAATAGTTTGAATAATGGCTAAATCATCACTAAGCTTATAGACCCCGGCATCATCACCACTCTCCAGACCTACAAGCAAGTTCGGATCATCGACCAGGGGCAGGCCACACAGGGCTTTGTATAGGTCCGACGGACCTATCTTAGAAGCTCAACCCGCACCACTGACGGTCTCAGTGAGCCGTGGCCTCACCACGTCGTCCATTCCTGGCTCCTTTCATTGAGAGTATGAATGATGCGCACCCATAATAGCATCTTGTTTGGGGCCATACAACTATTGGCAATGGGTAGATAATCCGAGTGCATCGCACTGCAATATCATTAGGCCCAGATCGCGATAAATACAAAGGGTTCTAAGTTTTTACACAACGAAAATAGCACTCACAAAGAAACGATCTTATCTGCTCTGAGTAAGGTATCTGCTATGTTGTACATATTAGATACCTTGCCTACCGCCACTTTTTCTGATAATTCAAAGCGTGATAGGCATGTTCCGCAGGCTAGGATCTCTACACCCAGGTCTTCAAGTTGGAGCAGCTCCCCCAGCACCGGAGAGTCTTTGGTCACCAGCTTTGCCCCATTGTTAATAAGTATTATGGTCTCCGGTCTTAATGTAAGACCACCCAGTGTGTCAAGGAAGCTTTGCATGAGGTAACTTCCTAGCTGCTGATCATCTCGTCCTAAAACGTCGGAGGAGATAAAGAGCACTATTCCGGTAGTAACCGCGCACTGCTGTTTGGTTGGCCCATTACCTGCTGTCTTCAGCGTTAGGTAGATACCCTCGTGCTTGTGTTCAACGGTTACCTCGCAGCCCTGACTCTTTCCCAGCCTGGATACATTGTCTCGCGCCGCTTCATTATCAACGATCGTGACTACCTCATCCACTTCTTCTAAAGCGTTTTTGGTGAGTACCACAGGCTGCGGACAGGATAAATTTCTCGCATCTATAATCTTGGTCAATAGTAACAAACTCCTTTTATTGTTTAATGATAATGTTAGTTCTCACATGGCCAATAAAAAACGGACTAGCGGTATGAAGTCACCTCTAGTCCGAAATTCGCCAAGCGAGCGGCCAGCGATAAAACTGGCCGGGACGAATCCTGTCATCTCAGGGCGGAGATAATGTACCACCCCTGTTTGATGTAGGATTACAGCATCTAAAATATCCCTCAGAAAGCAGCTTACCCATATTTTCATGTTCTGTGGATTTCCCCACTTCACCAGAATCGCAGGGAGTATATTTATCATCGGCATGGAGGCGAAGATCAATGTTCCCGGCGTCAGCATCCTTAAAGCACGCAAAACGATCTCCTTTTAGAATTGTCGTCTCATTTCGTGAGAGCCACGCTCTCAGTCGCATGACGGCTCATGTACTTCGGTTTACCATCGATCTCACCCCCTCTCTAGCAGATTTCTCATTGTTTGCACTAAATAAGTATAGATTGCAGAAATAAGCATTGTCAAACCTGGTTGATATCTTCACCCAACGAAATGTTGTTTGACAGGTTTACAGGTATATGCTACATTTCCTTCGCAATGGATAAGAGTTTGCGCAACGTGCCCAGTGTGGATAAGATTCTGTCCGATAAGCGGATACACTGCCTTGAAGAGGTTTATTCTCACGATTTCGTTCTCCAGGGAGTACGGCAATATCTCGAAGGGGTACGTCGTCATATCGCGAAGGGTGTACCACTGCCATCCTTTGACCAAATGGTAGAAACCATCTGTACTCTAGTAAATTCACTTGCACAACCTACCCTGCGCCCGGTGATCAATGCCACTGGCGTCATTCTACACACCAATCTGGGGAGAGCACCTTTAAGCCGGGAGGCGATAGTTGCCATGGAGGAGTGCTCCAGGGGCTATACCAATCTGGAGATCGACCTTGATAGCGGTAAGCGTGGCTCTCGCCAGGTTCACGTTCAATCGCTACTCTGCAAACTGACTGGAGCTGAGGCTGCTCTCGTAGTAAACAATAACGCTTCAGCAGTGCTCCTAGCCCTCAGTACATTGGTTAAAGGTAAGGAGGTGATCGTGTCACGGGGACAGGCGGTGGAGATCGGCGGTGGATTCCGTATCCCCAGTGTGATGCGCCAGAGCGGAGCCAAACTGGTTGAGGTCGGTACCACTAACCGCACATATTTGTCTGACTACGAAGAGGCGATCACCCATCGCACTGCAGCCCTGCTCCGAGTCCACTCCAGTAACTTTAGAATCGTTGGTTTTACTCAGTCAGTAGCCATTGAGGAGTTGACCCAGCTCGGGGAGCGATACGAGCTTCTAGTACTCGATGATCTGGGCAGTGGCTGTCTTCTGGATACCGGCCGGTTTGGGCTGGATCCCGAGCCTATGGTTCAGCAAAGCATTGCGGCTGGCGCAGGGCTGGCCATGTTCTCCGCTGATAAGCTTCTGGGCGGACCCCAGGCTGGGATCATTGTAGGCCAGGGCTCTCTCATTGCAAAGATGCAAAGGCATCCCCTGGCCCGCGCGGTGCGCATCGATAAGGTGAGGCTAGCGGGGTTGGCCGTTACCCTGCTCCATTATCTCAAGGGTGAGGCTGAGACCAAGATACCAGTATGGCGGATGATTTCGGCTTCCGTGGGGGAGATAGAGGAACGAGCGCAGAGATGGTGTGATATCCTCTATGGTGCAGCATCAGTAGTTGAAGGTGAATCTGTAGTAGGAGGCGGTAGCCTTCCTGGTGGGACCATACCTACTCGCCTAGTGGCAATAAAGGGCAGGGGCAGGGTAAAAGATCTAGCCGATAAGCTACGTAGTGAGTTGCCTGTGGTCATTGGGAGGACTGAGAATAACCTGCTACTCCTGGATCCCCGCACTGTTCTCCCTGAGGAGGAAGATGCTCTGTTGAGTCGCCTGCGAAATATTTTAAACAACTAGTTTACCAATCCGGTTGATTTATTAACACCTGACAGGCTCCGGCTCCTTTGGTCGTCAGGCAGGGACTGTCTTACCGTATAAGTAGCAATCGAGATATTATAAGAGACCGCTGAGAAAGATGTGCAGGATACTTGCTGCTGGGGGTCTGGAGGTGTCCCCTAGATTTAAAAATCTCCCAAGATTGTGGGATGAGGGGGTAGGTCGAAACTATCTCAGCCATACATGCAAGTCTGACTGTAGAAGTGGTACAATAGTCAGGAGCGGATCAGCGATATCGCGTATACGTGTGCAAATGCCGAAAAGGCTATCTTGTGGCGTAGTATGAGACAATTGAAGCTTGAGGTTCTACTAACTTTGGAATAGATAGCCACGCTTTATTTACATGGGTCACTGGGCGAGTTGTGGTATAGCGCTGGGGAATTGACCCCGGCATGACATAGCGAGAGGGGCTACTGAAGGCTCTAGAGGAGGGGAGTATGCCATTACATGGATGGGAATTCCTTATCATAGTGGTGGTCATCTTAATCGTATTTGGGGTAGGGAAATTACCCCAGACATTGGGTTCTCTTGGCAAGGGTGTCCGCAGCTTCCGTAAGGCAGCGGCGGGCGAGGAAGATGACGAGGGTGATGATAAAAAATTGTTGGAGTCGAAGTCCAAGAAGGAAGAGTCCGTTAAAGAAAAAGATACGACCGGCGATGAGAAAAGTTAGCCTCTGACATATCCTCGTATCCTCTTTTCAACGATAGTTGAGAGGAAACAGCGTTCCTTTCCTATAGGGATTATCCGGTTGGTGATGGATAATGGATGGCTTTCTAGGTATAGGTTTCTGGGAGATACTTCTCGTATTTATTATCGTCATGGCGCTATTGGGCCCCAGAAGGTTGCCGGAGATCGCGCGGAAATTAGGGACATTTATGCGCCATCTTAAAAGGTCTTTCTCTGATCTGACAACAGCTTTAACCAATGAGGTGGAGGGCACCTCTGTGAAGCAAGAGGAGAATCCCTTGGATGGCCTGAAGAAGGCAGCCATTGATCTAAAATCATCGCTTACCAGGAAAGCAGGGGAAGACCCGACCAAGGAAGTTGATAGTCTCCAGGCACAGGGAGAGGAACCGAAGGTTCAGGAATAGCATAGCTTCTGGCCAAAGCGACGCCGCACAGCCGATGGAAAAAGAGAAAAAACTCACGGTTTTAGGCCATCTCGAAGAAGTGCGGGGGCGCTTATTTAAGTCCATAATAGCTCTTGTTATCTGCATAATTATCTGTTTCCCCTTAGCACGGTATATCTACCCCATCTTGATGAACCCCCTTCCTGGCATCGAGCTGTATTACACCGAAGTAACCGGGTTACTGGCAAGTTATATGAAACTCGCTCTTTATGGCGGCCTTATTCTTGCATGGCCTTACCTTCTCTACCAGCTTGTAATGTTTCTCAAACCGGCGCTCACTCACAGGGAGAAAGGATATTTGTATACACTGCTTCCTGGAGTCCTCATACTTTTCCTTTCGGGGATCATGTTTGGCTACTTTGTACTCCTTCCCCCGGCCCTTAATTTTCTATACTATTCATTTCCAAGTTACGTTGGTGGTGATATAGCGCCAATTTGGACAGTGGATAATTACACTTCTGTAGTCTCCAGACTCCTCTTTTGGCTCGGCGTTGTGTTCCAAATACCGATACTGATGTACTTTTTAAGCAGGATTGGTGTCGTAAGCCCCGGGTGGATTCGCAGGAAGTGGAGATATGCTATAGTCATTGCCTTCATAATCGGCGGTGTCATTACCCCTACCTTCGACCCAATCAATCAGAGCCTTGTTGCTGGCCCTATCATAGTGCTCTACGGGCTTGGCTACTTGTTAGCAAAGCTGGCGTGGATCGGTAGGAAGAGGACAGGGGCTGAGACCATATAGATGGTAGTGGAAACAAGGGCAGTTATAACTATAATGCTAAATTAAACAATGCTTCCAAGCAAAGACCTTATATTTGATCAGAAAGAGGCCATTGACCTGACTCGTGAGGTGGGTTATCATTAGGCAGCGCCGATCCAAGGAGCTTCTCTAGTGCCCCGTACTGACCTAATTCTATTTCACGCGCCTAGCGTCTATGACTTTCGCCAAAAGACGATTCTATTTGGTCCCACCAGCGACCTCATCCCCTCCTCTCCCATTTTCGAGCTCTATCCTATAGGCTTTACCAGTATCGCGGAGTATCTTGAGCGCGCCGGCTACCGGGTGCGTATTGTCAATCTGGCGGTTCGCATGCTCCGAGACCCGAAATTCGACGCGGAGAAGCTCATCAAAAGCCTGGAAGCCCCAGTATTCGGCATTGACCTTCACTGGCTACTCCACTCCCACGGTGCCATTGAAATTGGCCGGTTGGTTAAAAAACACCACCCCAAGGCAAAATTAGTTTTCGGCGGGCTTTCCTCATCCTACTTTCACAGGGAACTTTTCAATTATCCCGAGATTGATTACGTGCTACGCGGTGACACCACCGAGGAGCCATTGCGCCAGTTGATGGATTGTATTAAAAAGGATACCGATCCAACCGAGGTGCCAAATCTTTCCTGGCGAGATGCTAACGGAGAGGTGCACGAAAACCCACTGTCCTACGTCCCTAATGATCTCAGCGAGGTGTTTGTTAATCACTATGACAACACGATACGCTCGGTTATCCGGTACCGAGATCTGTCCAACTACCTCCCTTACAAACGCTGGCTGCGATACCCCATTACGGCTGTGCTAACGTGTCGGGGGTGTGTCCACAACTGCATCATTTGTGGTGGCTCCGCGGCCGCTTTCCGTCAGTGCTATAGCCGTGAGCGCCCCGCTTTTCGCACCCCGGAGGCTGTTGTCCATGATGTGCAACGTATCGGACGATTCAGCAACGGCCCCGTATTCATCCTGGGAGACATCCTTCAGGCGGGAGAAGATTATGCCTACCGCCTTCTCGAACTATTGAGTCGCGAGAGGGCGAAAAACCAGCTTATCATGGAGCTCTTCAGCCCTGCGCCAAAGGAGTTGTTAAAGAAAATGGGCGAAGCATGCCCCGGGTTCTGCCTGGAGATCTCCCCAGAGTCTCACGACCCCGCAATAAGAAAAGTTTGTGGACGGGACTACTCCACTGAGGCTCTCGAGGATACTATTGAGGCCGCTCTGGCAGCAGGATGCAGCCGAATGGATATCTTCTACATGTTTGGATTGCCCGAACAGACCACGCAGTCGGTAATGGACACTGTCGATTACTGCGGCCATTTAATGAGCAAATTTCATGACAAGCGACTCTTCACGTTCACAGCACCGATATCTCCTTTCCTCGATCCGGGAAGTCTCGCCTTCGAGAATCCGGAGCGCTACGGCTATCGCTTACTTTTACATGGCCTGGAGGAGCACCGTCAGGCGCTGGTAGCACCTAGCTGGAAGTATCACCTGAATTACGAAACTAAGTGGATGAACCGTCAGGAGATAGTCGACAGTGCATATCAGGCGGAGCTCGAACTAAACAGCCTCAAGGCGAGGTACGGCATCATTTCAAAAGAGATGGCCCAGGAGACAGAGCAGCGCCTCTGTACTGCTATCGAGCTGCTGAGCCAAATAGACGATATACTTGCCTCCGGTAGAGAAGAGCAATTGGCCCAGCTGAAGGAAAGGGTGGACTGGGTAAACATGTCGTGGATTGGTGGCAAGCGGGAGCTTGAACTGCCAACTTCCCCCATCAAGCTAAGGCTGCCGAGCACTATCTGGTCTCTGGTTAGAGGGCAATAGCCATTATTGACCACGTTACCACTGATGATTAGTATAGACAATGGTCCTATCCTTACGTGGAGCTATCAATGACCACTTTAAAGAGCCTGTTTCAACCCATCTCACTGGGCACGCTGCAGCTTAAGAACCGCATCGTGATGACGTGCGCCAACGCCAGTGGTGGCGGGGGCATGCACGTAATCTGCTATTACGCTGAGCGAGCACGAGGCGGCGCCGGATTGCTTATTGTCGGAGGCATGTATACCTTTGATACCGGGTCGGGGAAAATGTTCTACGGAGGGCGTAAGGATGTAACCGAAGAGGAAGCTCAGGCCATCCGTGAATTCGCCCTTTATGGCGAGGATCTTCTTCCCAGCTTGCGCGAGTTTACCAAGACCATGCATGAAAACGGAGCGAAGGTTGCGGCCCAACTACTCATGACCTATGAATGGAAGAGTGATTGGAAGACGAATAAAGAAGGCCCAACAGAGCTGGTAAGCCCGTCGGGCGGTCCTTCCGGAGCCCGCCTGGGGGATACGAGAGCGGTTACCGTCGATGAGATACACCAGATAGTTGAAGAATACGGCGATGCGGCAAGTATAGCTCAACAAGCCGGGTTCGATGCGATAGAGATCCACGCTGGTATAGGCTACTTTTTAAATCAATTCCTCTCCCCCCATACCAATTGTCGATCTGATGAGTATGGGGGTAGCCTGGAGAACAGGATGCGTATGCTGCTGGAGATCGTTGATTCGTGTCAGAGGAAGACGGGGAAAGATTTCCCCATTATCGCACGTATCTCTGCGGAGGATTTCATAGAGGGAGGAAATACCCTCGAGGATACCAAGCCCCTTGCCATGGCGCTTGAGAAAGCGGGGGTTGTCGCCATTGATGTGGAGACAGGATGGCATGAGTCCCCTGTGCCTATGGTTCAGCAGTGGGTAAAACCAGGGGCATTCGTTTATCTCGCTGAAGAGATAAAAAAAGTTGTAAACATTCCGGTCATGACAGCCTATCGCATCTGGGACCCTGTTCTGGCTGACAGGATCGTTGCAGAGGGGAGAGCCGACCTCGTCGGTATGGCCCGTGCCCTGGTCGCTGATCCCGAACTGCCAAATAAAGCGAAAGAGGGCAAGTTAGATGATATCAATTACTGTATAGCCTGCTGCCGCTGCCTGGATACCGCTATATCGGGTGAATGCCCGTCCTGCGCTGTCAACGCCAGGGTAGGGAGGGAGGCGGTTTATAACATCGAGCCTTCTACCGAGAAAAAATATGTGCTCATCGTAGGCGGCGGACCATCAGGCATGGAGGCAGCCAGGGTAGCGGCATTAAGGGGTCATAAGGTGACGCTCTGTGACAGAGGGCGAAGGCTTGGAGGGTCGCTGCTGCTCGCCTGTATTATGAATCCGGAGCTCCCCAAGTTCCTCAAATACCAGACGAATCAGGTGCAAAAGCTCCCTATCGAGGTGAGGCTCAATACGGAGGTGGACACGGCTTTTATTGAGAGGATGAAACCGGACGTAGTCATCGTGGCTACAGGGGGAAAACCTCCCACCGTCGAGATACCAGGGGCCCATAGAGATAGTGTACTCCTTAGCCATGATATGCTTGAGGCCATGGTTAGTTCACCGAGTAAGGGCGGAGCTTTACAAAGGTTCCTCTGGCGCTTAGCCTCACTCGCACTGAGATATATAGATAACCCTGCACTCATAAGATGGGGGCTAAGATTTGGATTCCCCTTCCGGAAGAGGGTCGTCATCATAGGCGGCGGGTTTGCAGGGTGCGAGCTAGCGGATATTCTGGCGGAGAGGGGAAAGAAACTAACGCTTCTGGAGGAATCAAAACGGCTGGGTTTCGATATCGGGATAACCACAAGATGGGTGGTATTGATGAGGTTATGGAAATTCGGTGTCAGGATGGAAAGGAATGCCAGGGTGGTAAATATTGCGGAAAAAGCGGTAGAGGCCCTGGTCGCTGATACCGATACGTCCTTTGAGGCAGATACTGTTGCGTTGACCTTGCCATTGGAAACGAACGATAAGCTATCTCGGGATCTTCAGGAGAAAGGGTGGACTGTCCGTAGCGTTGGCGACTGTGCTGTAACAGGTGGCAGGATTATGGAAGCTATGGCTTCCGGCTTCCGTGCCGGTTATGAGATCTGAGCCAGGCAAGCTCGTTCTATTACAGTCAAGGAGAATATGATGGTGAAGTTAAGGAATCTCTTTCAGCCGATTAAGATAGGCACTTTGGAGCTTAAGAACCGCATTGTTTTACTCGCAGCTGACACAGGCTACGGTCATGACGATTTCGTTACGGAACGCCAGAAAGATTATTACGCGGCGCGGGCCAGGGGTGGGACAGGTCTCTTGATCACAGGCCTGGTATTGCCATCGAGTATGGGTAAGCCACTCCCTGGACGGATGGGGGTATACCACGATAGATTCATCCCCGGCCTTCGCCAGCTCACCGACGTTGCGCATGCGGAGGGGGCTAAGATTGCCATGCAGCTGAGCCTGCAGTATTTCTGGGCGCCGCACGAAGGCGCTGCTGTTGCGGAAGTCGCGCCTTCGGAAGTTGCCACCCGCCGCGGCTCTCAACCCAGGGCGCTCAACCTCGCAGAGATTCACCAGATAATAGAGGAATACAGCGAGGGGGTTCGCCGAGCGCGAGAAGCTGGATTCGATGCCGTTGAGTTTCACTGTGGCATAGGTTATCTCATTAGCCGCTTTCTGTCCCCCCGTACCAACAATAGAACTGACGACTATGGAGGCTCTCTGGAGAACAGGATGCGGTTTCTTCTCGAAATTATCGCATTATCAAAAAAGAAGGCCGGAGGCGATTATCCGCTGATTTGCAGAATCTCTGCAGATGAGTTCATGGAAGGTGGGAATACACTGGAGGATACCAAGAAGATAGCTCCGATTATAGAGGGAGCGGGAATTCATTGCTTAGACATAGGAGCGGGCTGGCATGAATGCCGAACACCCC
>JAVLBD010000002.1:0-29714 GCA_031581405.1 Dehalococcoidia bacterium | reverse complement strand
AGGTGGAGCTCCCATAAAGCCCCGTCCCTTCAAACAAAGCGCCATCTTCAAAAACCAAACCTTGCGTGAAGGCATTACTATCGTGCGGATAAGTATTGACGACACTATACGTATATACCTGGGTAGCATCAGAATTCGAGCAAGAGAAGAAGAAACCCGCCCCGAACAATACAAGGAGACCTAAAAAGGACATCCTCCCCAGCCAGCTCATGAAGAATACCCTTGGAGATAGTACATGGATTTTCATTTCGTCTCAGCCGATCGGCTCTATCAAATCACTGGCAGATGCTGGGCTTTTTGTATTTGGCTCCGCGTAGAAATTACGCTATATTCCTGAAAACGATGTGCTTGAGCCAGGTATCCGATGGCACGGGAAAGTCGGAGCGGAAATGAGCGCCGCGACTCTCTTCTCGAATCAGCGCTGCCTCGGCCACCAGCCGCCCTGCCAGAATAATGTTAGCGAGCTCACGGAAGGGACGGTCGGCAGGCTTATCTATAGCCCTTTGCCAAGAGGCGAGCATGGATGCCGCCTCTGTCAAGCCCTCTTTGGAGCGCACCATCCCCACATTGTCCCACATAAGAGACTGAAGTGCTAACAGGCTGGGGCGAGGAACTTTCCCCGAGGCCTTTCTCCGCCTTCTATCTCTCAGGGAAAAACATTCCCTCTTGCTGTCATCAGGGGACTTAACCCCTCGTTCCTTTCTTTCAAGGATGCGCTTGGCAAAAACCACCACTTCAAGGAGTGAGTTGGATGCCAGCCTGTTGGCACCATGTACACCTGTAGATGCCGTTTCTCCACAAGCGAAGAGCCCTGCGATATTGGTCTCCCCCCAGACGTTCGTCTTTACCCCTCCCATCATGTAGTGAGCGGCAGGTGCTACCGGGATGGGAGTCTCGGTAATGTCGAGGCCATTCACCAAGCAGAAGCGATAGATATGAGGGAAGCGCGCAGTAACCCGGCGTGAGGGCAGATGGGTTACATCGAGGAAGACACGGTCGCTCCCCGCCTTATTCATCTCGGCAAGTATTCCGCGCGCTACAACGTCCCGGGGCGCTAGATCTCCCTCTGCAGCGTAATCGTACATGAACTGGCGCCCCTCCATATTGCGCAGGATTCCCCCCTCACCCCTAACCGCCTCGGAGATGAGGAACGGGGTTACACCGGGCAGGCGAAGCGCTGTAGGATGGAACTGGAAGAACTCCATATCCGTGATCTCTGCACCAGCGTCATAAGCGAGGGCGATGCCATCAGCGGTAGCGGTATCGGGATTGGTGGTGAATTTGAAAAGCCGCCCCCCACCACCACTTGCCAGGATCACAGCTTCAGAGCGGAATTCTTCCACTGCACCGGTACGGCTATCGAGGGCCCTCACCCCCTGAACAACACCATCATCAACGATAATCTCGGTAGCGAGGCAATATTCCAGGATGACAATTTTGGACTGCTTCGCCATACGGCTTAATGTAACCTCGATATGTTCGCCGGTGGCATCACCGCCGGCATGCAGTATGCGGGGCACGCTGTGAGCCGCTTCTTTAGTAAGGGCTACTGCGCCGTCTACCGTGTCAAAATGAACATCGAAATTGATCAGGTCGGCAATGCGGTCGGGGGCTTCATTGACGAGGATGCGCACCGCTTCCTCATCGCACAAGCCAGCCCCGGCGGCAATAGTGTCCTGATAGTGGAGTTCCGCTGAATCGCCTATCCCGATAGCAGCGGCAATCCCCCCCTGAGCATGCCTGCTATTGCAGTCATTAATACCGGCCTTGGTTAGCAGGAGCACGCTCCCCTTAACCTGTGCCAGCAGCGAAGTATATAGCCCGGCGATGCCACTGCCCACGATAATATAATCGTACTGGTTCATCTGAAAGCCCTCTCTATATTACTGCGAGCATGCGGTCCAGGGCAAGCTTTGCTGCTACCCTCACATCCTCGGGAACCTCTACCACATTTCGCCGCTGCTCCATTGTCTTCACGACACTCTCCAGCGAGGTCCTCTTCATATCGGGACAGAGCAATCCTGTGGTAAGTAAATGGAAGGTTTTCTCAGGGCTCTCCCGGCGCATGCGATGAAGTATTCCTTCCTCGGTGCCAATGAGAAAGGTGCTTGCGTCACTCTCTTTGACATAGCGGATCATCTGTGAGGTGCTGAGCGCCCCGTCCGCCAGCGCGATGACCTCAGAGGCGCACTCAGGGTGCACCAGCACCGCGGCATCGGGGTGAAGCTCCTTACCAAGCTTGATATGCCGGGGAACCAGCCGCTGATGAGGGGGGCAGAAGCCTGGATACAGGATCATCCGCTTATCGGTCTTTGTAGCGATATAGTGCCCCAGGTGCTGATCAGGGACAAAGATGACCTCTTCATGGGAAAGCGATTCTACTACCTCCAGACCGTTGGCGGACGTGCAGCAGATATCGCTCTGAGCTTTGACCGCTGCAGTAGAGTTCACATAGCAGACCACAGCAGCATTGGGATACCGTTCCTTCCACTCCCTAAGGTCCTCCTCGCCGATCATGTCCGCCATAGGGCAGCCAGCATCCGCCTCCGGCAGGAGCACCGTGCGCTGCGGGTTGAGGATTGCAGCGCTCTCCGCCATGAAATGGACCCCGCAGAATACGATAACCTCGGCATCGATCCGGGTACATCGGCGCGCGAGCTCCAGGGAATCGCCCACGAAATCAGCGATATCCTGCACCTCCGATCGCTGATAGTTATGGGCCACAATCACCGCATTGAGTGATTTCTTAAGCTTATCGATCTTATCCCGAAGCTCAATCCTTTCCAACCCGATTTCCCCCTGTAAAGCTCTTATGACTCCAAGCCCTCGTTTGACTGCCCTGCAATAATGCCCTGAAGCGACCAGGGGCTGGTTTTCTTGATATTTACATTAACGAGCTGTCCCGTGTGGACAGCTTCACCCAAGAAAAAAACGAGCTTGTCCGTCCTGGTACGCCCCCACCATTTCCCTTTTCCCCGCCCTTCAACCAGGACCTCAACTATTTGCCCTAGAAGATTTCCATTGATCTCGGCGGCGATGCACTCCTGAAGCCCCTCAACCATCTCCCTACGCCTAACCTTCTCCGCAGCAGATACATCGTCGTGAAGCTTCCGCGCAGCGATGGTCCCCAGTCGCGGCGAGTAGCAGGCTACATGGACCGTATCGAACCTGAGGTCACCGAGCAGATCGTAGGTTTTACGAAATTGCCCCTCGCTCTCCCCGGGGAATCCAACGATAACATCAGTGCTCAGAGCAATATGGGGAATAGACTGACGTATTCTCGCGATAAGCCCAACGTATTGTTCTACGGTATAGCCACGCCTCATCGCCTGTAGAATATCATTGTCTCCCGCCTGAAAGGGGATGCTCAAGTGCTCGCAGACTTTTTCGAGCCTGGCCATTCTTTCGATTAGACGCGGGTTCATATCCTTGGGATGAGAGGTCAGAAAGCGTATCCGAGCCAGACCATTGATACGGTTCAGCTCCGTTAAAAGATCGGCAAGTGTAGGCTTTGCTTGCAGATCGTGACCAAAAGAGTCAACATTTTGCCCGAGGAGAGTGACCTCAGTGACACCGCGTCTCACCAGCTCTTCCACCTCACAGACGACCTCCGCTATAGGACGGCTACGCTCCCTCCCCCTTCGATAAGGCACGATGCAGTAGGAGCAGAAGTTGTTGCAGCCCTGGATGATATTCACAAAGGCGCTGGGTTTAGACCTATGGGCAATCAAACCTGAATCCAACCCCTTGGGAGCCAATCCCCTATCCTCAAGGAATCGGGTCAATTCAGAAAAAGCCTGCGGTGCGAAAAAAAGGTCTACATGAGGAAAGCGACTCCTGAGGTCATCGACCCTTGAGTCCACGATACAGCCGGTGAGGGCGAGTATCTTTCCTCTCTTCAAGGATTTGAGGGCGTCAAGCTTATTATTAACGCGATCTTCAGCGCTCTGGCGCACCACGCAACTATTCAGTACAATGATTTCCGCTTCCTCAGGCTTTGGGCAAGGCCGGTACCCTAGCTGCTCCAGGTAGCTGGAAATTTGCTCCGAATCAGCTTTATTCATCTGACAGCCGATAGTCCAGATATGATAATTAGGCATCGGGGGGCTCCGAGAGTAATATACCCCTTATTCAGGGGTATATGTTGCATCTTTGTGGCGGAGGGAGTGGGATTCGAACCCACGACCCCAATCACTCAGGGTAACCGCTTAGCAGGCGGCCGCACTAGACCACTATGCGATCCCTCCTGCGCCCAATATAGCATAAGGCTGACCCTTTTTCAACGATGTTGCCTCGCCCCCCTGCCTATGCTATACTGTGAGCTGTAGAATCGCCAAAAAGGGGGAGCATGGAAGAGGAAAGGTTCGAAGTAGAGGAGGTATCCATTAAATCGCTGCTTGCAGCAGGTGCTCACTTTGGCCATCAGACAAGCCGCTGGAACCCGCTAATGAAGAAGTATATCTTCGGCGCAAGAGATGGTATCCATATCATTGACCTGGAGCAGACTGCTGATATGCTAAATAAAGCCTGCGCGTTTGTCCGGGATCTCGTTGCCAAGAGCGGTGACATCATATTTGTCGGCACCAAGAGGCAGGCTAAGGATACAATTGAGGAGGAAGCCAAGCGCTGTGGGATGCCCTATGTGAATCAGCGTTGGCTGGGGGGTATGCTGACCAACTTCTCTACCATCCAGGCAAGAATCGACTATCTTGTGCGTCTCGAGGATCGTAGGGTGAGGGGGGAGTTTGAATACCTCACTAAAAAGGAGTCGCTGAAATTGGGGAAGGAGATCGACCGCCTCAATCGACAGATGGGTGGCTTCAAGGAGATGACTAAATTTCCCGGGGCCGTTTTCATTGTCGACCCAGCGAAGGAGAGGATCGCCATTGCCGAGTCCAGGCGCACCGGGATCCCTATCGTGGCCATAGCGGACACCAACTGCAACCCAGCCGAGCTCGATTACCCCATCCCCGCTAACGATGACGCAGTAAGAGCGGTTAAGCTTATATGCAGCCGGATAGCAGAGGCTGTGATTGAGGGCATAGAAGACCGCAAGATGGCGGAAGAGATGGTCTATGAGGAGGCTGAGGTGACAGAGATCTTCACCTTCACTCCTGAAGATGACTCCACTCCCGAAGGTTACTCTACTCCGGCAGGCGATTCAACTGCTGGGAATGATTCCCTCACGGAGGTTAAGGAAGGATCATGATAACCACCCAATCAATAAAAGAGCTCCGCGAAATGACTGGAGCGGGGATTATGGATTGTAAAAGAGCACTACAGGAGACGGAGGGCAATATCGAGAAAGCCACTGATATTCTCAAAAAAAGAGGCTTCGATATGGCGGAGAAGAAGGCTCAACGCGAGGCGAACCAGGGACTGGTTGAAGCCTACATACATACGGGGGGACGTATTGGAGCTCTGGTAGAGGTAAACTGTGAGAGCGATTTTGTGGCGCACACAGATGAGTTCAAGAGGCTAGCCCACGACCTGGCGATGCAGGTAGCAGCCACTGACCCTGCCTTTATAAGCAGCGAGGGCATCGCTGAGGGAATGGACCCCTGCGAGGTCTGTCTTCTTGAACAGCCTTTTATTAAGGACCCCCAAAAAACCGTTCATGATATTATTACCGAAACAGTAGCCAGGGTTGGCGAGAACATTAAAGTACGCAGGTTTTCTCGCTTCGAGTTGGTTACGGAAATAGGTGATGGAAACTGCTAACTATAAGCGCATCATCTTAAAGCTAAGCGGCGGAGCGCTTACGGGAGGGGAAGAATTTGGCATAGATACAGTTACCCTCTCGAATATTGCCGATCAAATAAAGCAGGTAGTAAGCATGGGGGTTGAGCTCGCCATTGTCGTTGGCGGGGGAAACATCTGGCGAGGAGCAATGGCGGAGGCAAGGGGAATGGAGCGCACCAGTGCAGATTACGCCGGGATGCTAGCCACCCTGCTAAATGCCCTAGCACTACAGGATTCCCTCGAGAAACATGGCGTGACAACCAGAACCCAAAGTGCCCTTACCGTTCAGGCGGTTGCTGAACCATATATTCGGCGCCGCGCACTGCGTCACCTGGAGAAGGGACGAGTGGTCATCTTCGCCTGTGGCACCGGAAACCCCTACATGACCACAGATACGGCCGCAGCGCTTCGGGCCTTAGAGATTGATGCCGAGGTGCTACTAATGGCAAAACACCATGTTAATGGTGTATATGAGGCTGACCCCCTTACAAACCCCAAGGCGAAAAAGTTCGACAGCATCAGTTATTCCGATGCGCTAAAGCTGCACCTCAAAGTTATGGATGCAACTGCACTTTCTCTCTGTATGGAGCACAAGCTCCCCATAATCGTCTTTGATATCGATGCCCCCCAGAGTATTGTTCGGTCAGTGTCTGGTGAGGTTATTGGCACAATAGTCACCAACTAGAGGTGTGCAATGATTGATGAAGTACTCCCATTAGCAAGCAACAAGATGGAGAAGACCATCGAGGCAGTAAAAAAGGAGCTGGCTACCATCCGCACCGGGCGCGCAAATCCAGCGCTCATTGAAAATATTAAGGTGGATTACTATGGCACGCCCACACCGCTCAAGCAAATAGCCACTATTACAGCACCAGAAGCCAGACTCCTCGTAATTCAGCCCTGGGATAACGGCACGTTGTCCAGCATCAATAAGGCTATCCTTAAATCGGATCTTGGCCTCAACCCTATAAGCGATAAAAACATGATCCACCTGACAATCCCTCAGCTCTCCGAGGAACGAAGAAAGGAATTGGTCAAGGCAGTCCATAAGAGGACTGAGGATGGCCGTGTCGCCCTGAGAAATGTAAGAAGAGACGCCGTGGAAGAGCTCAGGAAATTGGAGCGAGAGAAGGAGATCTCCCAGGACGAACAAAAACGCGCCCAAGATCGACTCCAGGAGCTTACCGATAGTTTCATTGCCAGGGTAGGCAAGGTCGCAGAGGAAAAAGAGGCCGAGCTACTTGAGGTTCAGTAAAGTAGCCACGGAATCCGATTACGGATACAGGCAGTGGCAGAACCCAGGATTAAACATATCCCCAATCATGTTGCAATTATCATGGATGGCAACGGCCGCTGGGCCGAAAAGCGGGGGTTACCTCGGCTTGCTGGTCACCGCGCCGGAACGGACAATGTCCGCCGTGCCATCAAGTGCTTCAATGACCATGATATAAAGTACGTTACCATCTATGCTTTCTCCACGGAGAACTGGAGCCGCCCGCAGCGAGAGGTTCAGGGGCTAATGCGCATCATGGAGGAGGTCATAGACCGGGAGGCCGAAAACCTCCACAAGGATGGCGTCAAGCTTATTCACCTCGGCAACCTCGATGGGATCTCTGACAAGCTCAAAAAAAAGGTTCAATACGCCGTCGAACTGACTGAAAACAACTCCAGAGGCACTCTGTGCATCGCTTTTAACTATGGCGGCCGGGCTGAGATCATAGATGCGGTAAAACGCATCCTTCGCGATGGTATCCTACCCAATGAAATTGACGAAACGCTAATTTCCCACTATCTATATACAATGAATCTGCCTGACCCGGACCTTATTATCCGTACCGGTGGCGAGATGCGCTTAAGTAATTTCCTGATCTGGCAGGCAGCTTACAGCGAGTATTACGCCACACCAACCCTCTGGCCCGACTTTGGCCCGGAGGAGATTGAGCAAGCCCTCATTGCTTACAGCGAGCGGGAGCGGCGTTTTGGGGGATTAATAACGGAGGGTTAAGGCTCAGTAGCAGTATGATAAAACAAAGGGTGCTCAGTGCACTAATTGTCTTACCCATCCTCTTTCTTGCCATCTGGTTTGACGGCCCCGCTTATTCCTTAATAATCGCTGTCATCGCCGCCCTGGGGATACTGGAATTCTGTGGCATGATGGGCCTCTCCAGAAGGCATCCGCTCACCCTTTTCGGGCTTGTCGGGGTACTTCTATTTGTCCTGGTAGCCCATATTGAAGGAAGCTATGGCGCACCCCTATTAACATCGATAGCAGTTTTCTCTTTAATCTGGCTCCTTTTCCAACGCTCGGTGAAGGATGCCGCTACCAACTGGGCTTGGAGCCTCAGCGGGATAATCTATATCGGGTGGCTGTTTAGCCATTTCATCCTCCTTCGAGATCTGGAGGGCGGAAGGGAGTGGGTGCTCTTTGTAGTTCTCGCTACCTTTGCCGCAGACACCGCCGCCTTCTTCATCGGCCGAGCCTGGGGCAGGCATTCTCTCGCCCGAAAAATCAGCTCGGGGAAGACCTGGGAAGGAGCGGTGGGTGGATTCCTGGGAGCTATTGCCGCGTCGCTGCTCCTGACTCTATTGCTAAACCTTTCCATCCCTTATTGGCAATCGGTCGTCCTTGGCTCCCTTATAGGCATCTTCGCCCCTCTAGGCGATCTCGCAGAATCGATGCTCAAGCGGGGCACAGGCCTGAAGGACTCAGGAACACTGATTCCCGGCCACGGCGGTATGCTCGACCGCCTCGATAGCATTCTTTTCACTGTCGTTGTAGTATACTATTATGTGGTATGGGTAATAATGTAAAACGGCTAGCCATTCTAGGCTCCACTGGCTCTATAGGACAGCAGTCCCTTGACGTAGTACGCTCCTTCCCCGACCGGTTTCGCGTAATCGGTCTTGGCGCGGGAAGAAATTCTACGCTCCTGGCAGAGCAAATCGAGGAATTCCAGCCGAAGCTTGTTTCTATCGATTCAGCCAATTCACCAGAAGGATTTCGTAGTTCAAAGTGTGAAATATTATCCCCCGAGGAGCTTGCGGCTCACCCCGATGTTGATCTGGTGGTGATGGCCATCTCGGGTAAAGCAGGTCTCGACCCCACCCTGACAGCGATCAGGGCCAAGAAAAGTATCGCCCTGGCCACGAAGGAGGTCCTGGTAATGGCAGGAGGAATCATTACCGCCGAGGCAAAGAAACACGGCGTACAGATCCTGCCAATCGATAGTGAGCCCAGTGCAATATGGCAATGCCTGCGTGGTGAGGAGCAGCAGGTCACAAGGCTTATCCTAACTGCTTCCGGTGGCCCCTTTCGCCACCTCACTACAGAAGAGCTAAGAAAAGTGACACCGCAGCAGGCGTTAGCGCATCCTACCTGGAGAATGGGACCGAAGATCACCATTGACTCCGCCACCCTGATGAACAAGGGTTTTGAGGCTATCGAGATAAGCTGGCTCTTCGATGTGCCCATTAATAATATCGAGATCGTGATCCACCCCCAGAGTATCATACACTCCATGGTTGAATTTGCTGACGGCTCTATCAAGGCACAAATGAGTCCCCCGGACATGCGCCTACCCATTCAATATGCTCTGCTCTATCCGGAGCGCCTTCCTAATAATTTCCCACACCTCGATCTTTCGAGCACAACTTCCCTTACTTTTGAACCTCCAGATGGCGAACAATTCCCTTGCCTCAACTTAGCGCTGGATGCAAGCCTGAAGGGAGGCACATACCCCGCGGTACTCTCCACCGCCGATGAGGTAGCGGTGGCACTCTTCCTGGAGGAGCGAATCAGCTTTACAGATATCCCAAAACTCGTGGCAGAGGCCCTGAAGGAGCACCATAGCACCCCCCACCCCTCGCTGGAGGATGTGCTCGCTGCTGATAACTGGGCCCGGAGCAGAGTGTACAGATGAGCGTATTCATCAGCATACTCATCTTCTTCACTATTCTTATCGTGGTCATCCTGATCCACGAACTGGGCCACTTTATTACCGCCAAACGCTCCAAAGTGAAAGTAGAGGAGCTCGGTCTAGGGTTTCCCCCTCGCTTGCTCAGCTTTACAAGGGGAGAAACGATTTACTCACTCAACCTCATCCCCATCGGCGGCTTTTGCCGGATGGCAGGGGAAGACGACCCCGATGTGCCTAATGGTCTGGGGCAAAAGAGGGTCAGGACGAGGCTCCTCGTCCTCGGTGCAGGGTCACTCTTTATGCTCCTATTTCCCATCATCCTGCTCCCCCTAGCCTACATGATACCAATGGAGCGTCCGGTTGAGGATGGAGGGATTCAGGTCGTGAGTGTCGCCGAGGGATCACCAGCCGAATCAGCTGGCATCGAGACTGGAGATATTATCCTGGAAATTAACGGGGAAGAGGTTAAAACCTCCGATGATGCGAAGCAAATTATAGAGGCCAATATCGGCGAGGAGGTCACTCTGCTCATATCGCGAGACGACGACCTGCTTTCGATAACCCTGACCCCCCGAACAGATGAGGAAACGCCCGAGGGAGAAGAGGCAATAGGCATCGGGATGGGCCCTGTCACTGAAAATAGAGCCTATCCACCGTGGAAAGCCATCCCCAAGGGTCTCGGTGATTACTGGCAGTTGTTAGTGGCAGCCAAGGATGCCTTTGCCAGCCTTATTGCGGGGGAAGTGCCGTTGAAGGACGCTGTCGCCGGCCCTATTGGTATTGCTCAGATGACCGGTGAGGTCGCCGCACTGGGAGCGTGGCCCCTGATCCAGCTTACGGCACTTATCAGCGCAAGCCTGGCAGTAGTCAACCTGCTCCCCATCCCAGGCCTCGATGGGGGAAGAATCGTTTTTGTTATTATTGAAGGCATCCGGCGGGGAAAAAGAATATCAGCGAAGAAGGAGGGGATGGTCCATCTCATCGGCCTCATCATATTAATGATGCTTGTCGTACTGGTAAGCTACAATGATATTATGCGCCTTATAAGAGGGGAAGGTTTTATCCAATGATACAGCGCCGCATGTCCCGGCCCATTCATATAGGTGATGTCACCGTTGGAGGCGGGGCGCCAGTCATAGTACAGTCGATGACAAAGACCGACACCCGCGACGCTATAGCTACCGTTGACCAGATTCACCGGCTAGAGGAATACGGCTGCCAGATAGTACGCATGGCCGTCCCCGATAACGAGGCGGCCACATCAATCCCTAAAATTAAGTCCCTGACATCCATTCCGCTAATCGCTGACATCCATTTCGACTATCGCCTCGCCCTGCTCGCTCTGGAGGGTGGTGTCGATGGGCTGCGCCTGAATCCGGGGAACATTGCAGACCGTGAGCAGATTAAAATGGTAGTGCTGGCGGCTAAAGACCGCAATGTTCCTATTAGGATCGGGGTGAATGCTGGAAGCTTACCGAAAACAGCAGGTGGGAAGCAATCCACTGTCGATAGGATGGTAAGTGCAGCCTTAGAGCAGATCGAACTGCTCGAAAGCCTCGATTTCGAGCTCATCAAGGTATCGCTCAAGGCCTTCGATGTGCCAGATATGGTATCGGCTAACAAGGAATTGTCAGAGAGGATACCCTACCCCATCCATCTGGGTATCACCGAGGCAGGCACTCCAAGATGCGGGATAATAAGGAGTGCAGTGGGCATCGGTATCCTGCTTCACTTAGGGATCGGCGATACGATTCGCGTCTCGCTCAGTAGTGATCCATGTGAGGAGGTGACGGCCGGCTACGAGATTCTTAAAGCGCTCAACCTGAGCCAGCGCGGCCCCACGCTGATAAGCTGCCCCTCTTGCGGGCGAACCGAGGTTGATATCATAGGGCTCGCCAATGCCGTGGAAGAACGCCTGCAAAAACTTGAAAAATCGCTAAAGGTAGCGGTCATGGGATGCGTGGTCAATGGCCCCGGCGAAGCAAAAGACGCCGATGTGGGTATTGCCTGCGGCAAGGGGCGGGGAGTCATATTCCGCAACGGCAAGCAGGTATGCACAGTAGACGAAGCCAATTTCCTCGAGGTATTAATGCAGGAAATAGAGGCATTCTAAAATCATGCACTCAAATGCAATAGTGTATGACGTGTCTGAGATTTGTTGACCTACCGTAGGCCAACTTCCCGATCAGAGCTGGTATTTGGTTGCTACCTGTGGCGACATTGTAGCTATGATGTTATGGCCTAAATTACTAAATAAACCAATTTAAAAGGTGATTTACTACATAGCCTGAAGGACAAATCATGAGACTATCAAACCTGTTCGGCAAGACGCTGCGTCAGACGCCAGCGGAGGCAGAGAATATAAGCCATCAACTGCTGCTTAAGGCGGGGATGATCAACCAGCTGGCAGCCGGCGTATACAGCTACCTGCCCCTGGCATTACGGGCTCTGCAGAAGATCGAGACCATCATCCGCGAGGAGATGAACGCCGTAGGTGGTCAGGAGCTACAGATGCCAGTGCTCCAGCCCCTGGAGATGTGGCAGGAGACAGAGCGCGACCTCGCCTTCGGCAAGGGCCTGTTTACCCTTGGCGACCGCCGCGAGCGAGCGCTTGTCCTCGGCCCCACCCACGAGGAGGTGATAACCGATCTAGTCCGGCGCAACGTGCAGAGCTACCGTGACCTCCCCCTGCTGCTCTATCAAATACAGACCAAATTTCGCGATGAGCCCCGCCCCCGGGGAGGCTTGATGCGCGTCCGCGAATTCGGCATGAAGGATTTATACAGCTTCGACGCCAACGAAGAGTGTCTGAATACCACGTATCAGAAGCTTATCACGGCCTATAAGAGAATCTATGAGCACTGTGGCCTCGATTTCGTGATGGTGGAAGCCGATAGCGGTGCCATCGGGGGCAAGGAATCCCATGAATTCATGGTCCTGGCGGAAAGCGGAGAGGATATTATTCTTTCCTGCTCGAAATGCGATTACGCAGCGAATGCAGAGAAAGCGGAGAGTGTTAAGCCAGAGGGTAAAACAGGCGAAATGCTTCAAATAGAGGAGGTGGCCACCCCAGGCAGGGTTACCATCGAAGAGGTAGCAAACTTCCTCAACGTCCCCGAGATTCAGACCCTTAAAGCGGTCTTCTATGCCGCCGATGGGGAAATGGTCTTCGTCGCTATCAGGGGCGATATCGAGGTAAACGAGGTGAAACTTAAGAACGCCCTCGGCTGCCATGAACTGCGTCTCGCCACCGAGGACGAAGTATCGAATGCGGGTCTGGTAGCGGGCTCTGCTTCCCCCTTAGGGCTCAGCGGGATAAAGCGGATTGGAGACCCCTCGATAGCCCTGGGAGCTAACCTTGTGGCCGGGGGAAATAAGCCCGATACACACATTAGAAACGTGAACTACCCACGCGATTTCGCCATCGACCTAATGGTGGACATCGCCACCGCTCGAGCCGGCGAGGGCTGCCCTCTATGCGGTGCACCGCTGATTGCCAAGAAAGGCATAGAGGTAGGGCATGTTTTTAAACTGGGTAGCTTCTTCACCGAGCGCATGGGAGCCACATTCCTCGACAGCGATGGTGTTGCCCACCCCATCCTGATGGGTTGCTACGGCATCGGTATCGGTCGACTCCTTGCCGCTGCAATCGAGCAGAACCATGATGAAAAGGGCATAATCTGGCCCATCCCCATCGCTCCCTATCAGGTTCACCTCTGCCCGCTATCCTCAGATAACCAGGAAGTGGTTACAAAAGTGGAAAACCTCTACGCTGAGCTAACCCGGGAGGGACTGGAGGTGATATTCGACGATCGTGAGGAATCGCCCGGTGTAAAACTCAACGATGCCGACCTTCTCGGAATGCCATTAAGGGTTGTCCTCAGCCCTAGAAGCCTGAAATCCGGCAGTGTGGAGTTGAAGCTGAGATGCAAGAAAGAGGCAATGCTCGTACCCTTGGATGGAGCTAGCAGGGAAATCATGGCGATGCTCACTTCACAATAGGGGTATTGCACAATGGATTCATATATGCTATACTATTGAAACAGAATAAACGGAAAAAGAAGTGGGGAGAACCCACTTTTTTATTTGATAGGAGAAGAGTGTGGCTAAGACAAAGAGCGAATTCATGCTCGCTATCACCCAGCTTGCCGCCGAGAAGAACCTCACTCGGGAGATCGTGCTGGAGGTTGTGGAATCCGCCCTAGTTTCCGCTTTCCGTAAAAACAGCTTCGCAGCAACCCAGGAGATCTCGGTAAAAATGGATCCCGACAGCGGGGAGGTAACCGTATTCGCTGAGAAGACCGTGGTGGAAACGGTAACCGATCCGCTCCGTGAGTTATCCCTGGATGAGGCAATAAAAGTGAACCAGCACGCCCAGCTTGACGAAAACCTCATGGTGGAGGCCACCCCCAAAAATGCCGGGCGAATCGCAGCTCAGACAGCGAAACAGGTCGTACTCCAGCGCCTCCGCGAGGCGGAGCGGGAACTTGTTTTCGAGGAGTTCTCCGATCGCGAGAGCGAGATCGTTACCGGGATTATACAGCGAATCGAGCCCAGGCAGATAACCCTCGACCTAGGCAGGACCGAGGGCATCCTTCCTGTCTCGGAACAGGTACGCACAGAGCATTACCGTGTAGGGCAAAGACTCAAGGCTTTCATTGTGGAGGTACATCGCACAGGTAGGGGTCCTCAGATTATAGTATCGCGCACCCACCGAAACCTGTTGCGCCGCCTCCTCGAACTGGAAGTCCCGGAGATCCATGGTGGGATCGTCGAGCTCAAGTCCATTGCGCGGGAAGCGGGACATCGAAGCAAGATAGCTGTTGCAGCGCGGCAACCGGGTATCGACCCTGTTGGTTCCTGTGTTGGGCTGCGTGGTATTAGAATCCAAAATATTGTCAATGAACTAAATGGGGAAAGAATCGATATTGTGGAGTGGGATCCCAACCCGGCAACCTTCATCTCCAATGCCCTGAGCCCCGCTCCGGTTGTAAGCGTCACGATCAATAATGAGGAGAAGGCGGCTATTGTGGTTGTGCCCGACCGCCAACTGTCCCTCGCCATCGGTAGAGAGGGACAGAATGCCAGACTCGCTGCGCGGCTCACCGGATTTCGTATAGATATCAAGAGCGCATCAGTAGCCGAGGCAGAGGAGGCAGCACTCGTTGAGCGGCCTCCTACTCCGGAGGAAATCGTTATTGAGGAACCTACAGACCTGGTTGAAATGGATCAGTTGGAAACAGCAGCTCCTGAGGAAGAAGTCCTATTACTTACTCCTGAAGAACTTGTTCCCGAGATAGAAGCCGAGGAGGCGCTCCCCGTCCAAGAGGAGGAAGTGCCTATAGAAGAAGAGACAGTTGCCACACCAATCCCTCAGCTCCGCTTTGCCGAGGACATTCTCCCCGCCAGAGTACCCAAACCCGATAAAAAGGCAAAGAAGGGAAAGAGGAATAAGAACATAGCAGTGGGCGACGATAAGCCAAAAGTTGTGGCCAAGCCGAAGGCTCGCCGAACCGCGAAAATCTTTATCGATGAAGAAGAGTTTGAGGATCTGGAATAAACATGACCACCACATCCCAGAGAAAGAAGCAGCCGCGACCGAAACACGTGCCCGAGCGTACCTGCGTCGGCTGCCGAAAGGTTAAGGAGAAACGGGAGCTCATCCGCATTGTGTGTACTGAAAGCGGTGGCATTGAGATCGATCCAACAGGGAGGAAATCAGGGCGGGGGGCTTATTTATGTAAAGTAATAACCTGCTGGAAGGCAGGTCTGGGAAAGGAGCACCTCGATAGAGCTTTGCGGACGAAGATCGCCGTGGAGGACCGCAGGAGGCTGACCCAGTACGGGGATATGCTCCCTGGTTAGTGAGGTTAAATGGCTAAAAGAAGACAGAACAGGGCGAGGCCAGCTCCAAAAAGGCGCTCTACAGCTAGGAAAGCGCCATATGAGAATGCAGCCGTAGCTACAGAAGCGGATGTGAAGCAAGGCGTTAAGATCCCTGCCTCTCTTACCGTAAAACAATTCGCCGATCTCATCGACATGAGCGCCGTGGAGGTGATTAAACAACTGATGAGAAACGGTATGATGGCAAATATTAACGAGGTTATCGACCACGACACTGCAGTGACCGTAGCCTCAGATCTTGGCTACAAGGTACTGGGTGAGAAAGGCAAAGGGACGACCTCAGCCAAGAAAATCAAAAAGTATGAACGGTTTAGCGAGGACGATACCAGTGTGCAAAAGCCCCGACCTCCTGTAGTTACCATCATGGGGCATGTAGACCATGGTAAGACTAGCCTTCTCGATGCCATCCGTCAAACTAACGTGACTGCCACTGAGGCAGGCGAGATAACTCAGCATATCGGCGCTTATCAAGTAGATATTAATGGTCAGAAGATTACCTTCCTCGATACCCCGGGTCACGAAGCTTTTACTGCAATGCGGGCACACGGGGCTAAGATAACGGATATTGCCATCCTGGTGGTCGCCGCAGACGATGGGGTAATGCCCCAGACCTTGGAGGCCATTGCCCATGCGCGCGCCGCTGCTGTGCCCATTGTGGTTGCCCTCAATAAAGTAGATAAACCAGATGCCAACCCGCAGCGCGTGAAGCAGCAGCTCGCCGACCATGACGTGCTTATAGAGGAATGGGGCGGCGATGTCGTTTGTATCTCGGTCTCGGCAAAAAAGCAGGAGGGTATCTCCGACCTCCTTGAAAACCTGCTCATCGTGGCCGAGCTTGAGGACCTCAAAGCGAACCCGGAGCGCAATGCCATTGGCGTGGTCATTGAGGCTAAGCTGGACAAAACAAGGGGGGCACTAGCTACTGTGCTCATCCAGACAGGCACACTACGGGTAGGAGACCCATTCATTGTGGGCGATATCTCGGGCAAGGTTAAGGCGATGTTCAATGACAAGGGCAAGCACCTGAGAAAGGCAGAGCCGGCGAGCCCTGTCGAGATCCTTGGGATGGAAAGCGTTCCTAAGTCTGGTGATACCCTCACGGTGACCGCTACTGAAAAGGAGGCGCGTATCCAGGCTGAAAAACGCCAGGAGGAGAAGAGGCTTGCCTTGACCACTACTAAACCCCTGAGCTTGAGTAACTTCTTCTCTAGAGTTAGCGATGGAGATTTAAAGGAGCTCAGTATTATCTTGAAGACCGATGTCCAGGGAAGTATCGAACCGATAAAAACTTCCTTGGAGCGTCTGAACAACGACGAGGTCAAGGTTAACATTCTACACTCGGACAGTGGTAGTATCACAGAGGGCGATGTACTCCTTGCCCTCGCTTCTAACGGTATCATCCTCGGATTCAATACTGGAACAGAGCCTGGAGCCGTGCAGATTTCCGAGAACGAGGGAGTAGACATCCGCAACTATGAGGTGATATATAAACTGGTGGACGATGTGGAGAAAGCGGTAAAAGGAATGCTGGAGCCTACCTACGTCGAGGTAGTCGCAGGACATGGCGAGGTACGCGCTATTTTCTCCGCTCGAGGGAATAACGTAGCTGGCATATATATCACTGATGGCAAGATAATCCGGGGGTCGCAGGCCAGGATAATCCGCCACAGCAAGACGATATTCGAGTCAAGCGTCAATAGTCTGAAGCGATTTAAGGACGATGTCAAAGAGGTGACCAGTGGTTTTGAGTGCGGTATTGGTATCGAGGGATACAACGACTTGGAGGTCGGTGACATCATCGAGTCCTTCAGAATGGAACAGGCTTAGGGATGAGCAGGCGCATCGAGCGGCTTAACGACCTGATCCAAGAGGAGATAAGCGAACTTATACGCCGACAGACTAAGGATCCAAGACTCGACTGCTTTCTGACGGTGACCCGGGTAGATACCTCCGCGGACCTCAGACATGCTAAGATTTTTATTAGCATTATGGGCAGCGATGAAGAGAAGAAGAACGCAATGGATGGTCTGGACTCCGCCTCAGGATTCCTCTACAGAGAACTCAGGGGGCGCCTCTCACTACACCGCACTCCCCAACTAATCTTTCTCAGGGACGATTCTATTGAACGTGGGTCTCAGGTTCTCGATTTAATGAAAGAGGTTACCAGTAGCGAAGAGACTGACGGTGAGCATTGACGGGATCCTCAACTTAAATAAACCCGCAGGGGAAACCTCACGGCAGACAGTCACCCTAGTGAAGCGATGGAGCAGGCAGCAACACGTCGGGCATGCAGGCACTCTGGACCCAGGCGCCACGGGGGTGTTACCGATTTGTCTGGGGCGAGCATCAAGGGTGTTCTCCTTTCTCGTTGCAGCACATAAAACTTATCAGGCTGAGATTGAACTGGGCGTTGCCACCGATACCTATGATGCAGACGGGATTGTGACCCAAAGGGTTGATCCCTCCCATATTACCAGAGAACAGATAGAGGGATTGTTGCCATCGTTCAGAGGTGTCATCCTTCAGAAGCCCCCGATGTTTAGCGCCCTGAAGCACCACGGGGAACGCCTCTATAAACTCGCCCGGGCTGGCATCACGGTGGAAAGGGAAGAAAGAAAGGCCGAGATCTTTCGTCTGGAACTTACTCAGTGGCAGCCTCCCTTATTCACTATCGAGGTCGAGTGTGGCAAGGGCACATATATTCGCTCACTAGCTAACGATTTCGGTCAATCACTCGGCTGTGGTGCTCATATCAGAAGCTTGGTGCGCTTGAGATGCGGACCCTTCGATATCACCGATAGTCTTACCCTTCCCCAGATTGAGGAATCATTCCGTCATAACTACTGGCAGGACTTCCTTTATCCCATGGATGTGGTGCTGGAGCACTGGTTCGCAGCTATCGTGGGCAAAGAAAAGGAGTACGCGATCTGCAACGGTCGCACTCTAGCCCTAGATAATACTGGCGACTCAGACCTTTGCCGCGCCTACTCCCTTGACGGGCGCTTCCTCGCCGTGCTTCGCTTCCTTCCAGAGAATGGCCTGTGGCAGCCCAAAAAGGTCTTCTCTAATAAGCCATAATAGAGAGACTGCTGAAATAGTCTCAATCAACCCCCTAATCCCCCAATCTTGGGGGACTTATAAAGCTGGGGGACACCCCCAGACCCCCGGCAGGAAGTTTCCTGCACCTTTTTTCAGCGGTTTCATAGAAGTTAGCTACAGAAGACTTGACACGTAGCTAGATAGCAGTTATAGTGCAACCAGATTGAAAGGAGGTGACACGGATGCAGGCATACTGTTTTAAATGCAGGTCTAAAGTAGAGATAAAGAATCCCCAGAATGTAACTCTGAAGAACGGCAGGCCGGCAACACGTGGCGTTTGCCCAAAATGCGGGACAAAGGTATTCCGCATTGGCAAATCCTGATCAGTGCTTTACCGCCACGCCGCTGTAGTATGGATCAGAAGCATCGTTTTCTTTCAGCCTTTTTCCGGTAGCCTGGTCAATAGGGCTTGAACATTGTTGATAACTATTTCGTCGCTCTCTTCTTCGTCCAAGCCAGCCCCTCGAGCGATTCGGCGGGCTAGCTCAAATGTCAGTAGATCTGATTCGTCATGTGCATCCGAGTTGAGAAGAAGCTTGGCTCCAGCAAGCCGGGATTGTTGAACGATGTGACCATTGGTAAGTGAGTGTCCACTTCGAGCGCTGATTTCGAGGAAGATGCCCGCAGTGGCGGCCAATTCAGCCTCCTCAGGACTGATAAGCCCGGGGTGTGCCAGGATATCAACATAAGGGCACTGGAGCGCAGCTTTGTTGGTGCCCTTCTCTACAGGTTCGATGATAGATTCGCCGTGGACCACAACCAGCCAGGCTCCGAGCTCTTTGGCCCGCTTTGCCGCCTCACCGATGGCATGGGGAGGGAGATGGGTAAGCTCTACGCCGGGGATCGCCAGAATCGGCCAGTGCGCTCGTGCCAGGGCACAATCCGCAGCGGTTTCTTCGATTACGCGCTCAAGATATCCAATCCCTGCATGATCGGTAAGGGCGATAGCACGGTAATCTTGGTTCAAGGCTCGACGGATTAATTCTACCGGTGATAGGGCGCCATCGCTGAGTGAGGTATGAGTGTGAAAATCATATATCAAGATTCACCTCCAAAGAGCTATTATAGGATAGGAGATTGATTTGGGCAAGATAAATGTAGCCATAATTGGAGTAGGAAATTGCGCCTCATCGTTAGTGCAAGGAGTTCATTACTATCGTAATGCGGTGGAGAATGATCACATCCCAGGTTTGATGCATATCAACCTGGGGGGGTATCATATCAGAGACATAAACTTTGTCGCCGCCATTGATATCGCCAAGAATAAGGTGGGTAAGGATCTAGCCAGTGCGATTTATGCAGCGCCGAATAATACCTTCAAATTCTCCCAGGTACCCCGTATCGGAGTGAAAGTATCCCGGGGAATGACTCATGATGGCCTGGGCAAATACCTTTCCCAGATAATCACCAAAGCACCAGGTCCCACTGAAAACATCGTTGAAATCCTAAAAGAAACCAAAACCGATGTGGTAGTCAACTACCTTCCCGTAGGAAGCGAAGAAGCCACTAAGTGGTATATCGAGCAGGTACTGACCGCAGGATGTGGCTTTGTTAATTGCATTCCGGTATTTATCGCCAAGGAAAAATACTGGCAGAACCGATTCAGTGGGCGTGGACTGCCGGTAATCGGCGACGATATCAAGAGCCAGGTAGGTGCCACTATTACCCACCGTGTACTAACCAACCTCTTTCGCGACCGCGGTGTTAAACTGGAGCGAACCTACCAGCTCAACTTTGGCGGCAATACCGATTTTTTCAATATGCTGGAGAGGGAGCGGTTGGAGTCAAAGAAGATCTCCAAAACAGAGGCGGTTACTTCGCAATTGGACTATAAGCTCGAATCGGGCAACATTCACGTGGGGCCAAGTGACTATGTTCCCTGGCTCAATGATCGTAAATTCTGCCACATTCGCATGGAGGGACGCACATTCGGCGATGTCCCCCTCAATATCGAGGTAAAGCTTGAGGTATGGGACAGCCCCAACTCCGCGGGGGTGGTGGTGGATGCCATTAGGTGCTGCAAACTGGCGCTAGACCGTGGTCTCAGTGGTAGTCTAATCGGACCATCAGCTTATTTCATGAAATCGCCCCCAATTCAATATACAGACGATGAAGCTAAACGGATGGCAGAGAAATTCATTGCCGGAGATAGCGAGTGATCCGCTACCAGCTACGCTGTTCCGAGGACTGATTGCATGTATCTGGACGGGGTGATCCAAGAGGTTATCATAGGGAATGTACTCCGCGGAAGCAACAAGTAAGGAAAGCGGATACGGAGCGGCGGATATCCACATCCATAGTAGCATGGACGATGGTATGGCGAGTGTGCCAGATATCCTCGCCGCAGTGGCGAACAGAGGCGACCTGGATGTCATCGCCATCACCGACCATAATGAAATTTCAGGCAGCTACCAGGCGAGGGAACTCGCCGCAAAGCGTAACTACCCTTTCGAAGTAGTTATCGGTATGGAGGTAAACACCATTGAGGGACACTTGCTAGCCCTCTTCATCGAACACCTTGTCCCCACCCACCAGCCACTGGTAACCGCTATCGCAGCGATCCACAACCAAGGCGGATTAGCCATCGTACCTCACCCTATGAACTGGCTGACAGATAGCATAAGTCAGCGTGATATGGAGAAAATGGTTAACAGCAGTGAGCCGGACATATATTTGGATGGTATCGAAACAGTCAACGCTGCGATGATCAGTTGCATATCTAATCAGAGGGTGAAAAAATATAATCTGAAATACAAGCTCGCAGAAACGGGGGGAAGTGATGCCCACTTCCTTGCCGCTGTGGGTAGTGGTCTCACCCTGTTTCCTGGTCGAAGTTCCAAGGAACTAAAAAGAAGCATCAGAGAAAGAACGACCAGGGCACGAAATGGCGCTCGGGTGAGGCTGCGGGACATAGGCCTGATTCAAATCATCAGGCAGCAGCGTAGTAGTAGAGGATACTTCCTTCGTGGTGTGCTAAAGAATTCAGTCAGGCGGTTTTCTTCATGAAGATCGCTCTGGTTTCACCCTACGATTATGCTCACCCTGGTGGGGTAGCCATCCATATTACCAACCTTTATGAGCAGTTCATTGAAATGGGGCATGATGTCAGGATTATTACCCCGTTTTCCGGTAACGTAGAATCCCTCAATAATGAGGATATTATCAAACTGGGTAGGACTTTCCCAATACCTTCAGGCGGCTCTATCGCCAGGGCTACCCTATCGCCCCTGTTGTCCTCCCCGATACGGGCCATCCTCGAGCGGGAAAAGTTCGATATCATACATCTCCATGAACCACTGGGCTCCACTATAACCATCTCCACGCTTCGCGTATCGAACACTATTAATGTGGGTACCTTTCACGCCTTTCATAGCGGCGCCAAGGGATATAGAATAATGAGTCCCTTCGTCATGAGGTGGTTTAACAAGCTCCATGGCAAGATAGCCGTTTCTAAACCGGCAATGGATTTTATCGGCAAGCATTTCCCCGGCGATTACGAGATAATCCCCAACGGTATCGATGTGGCACACTTCTCTACCGATGTGTCCCCTATCGATAAGTTTCGTGACGGGAAGTTGAACATTCTCTTTGTTGGTCGTATGGAAAAGCGCAAAGGGCTGAGATATCTCATAGGTGCCTATGGAAGGGTTAAGCAGGAATTGCCCAACTCGCGGCTTATTGTCGTTGGGCCTGGTGAGCATCAACAATATGAAAAGCTGGTAAATAAGGCGAATATGCAGGATGTGGTCTTCACCGGCTATGTACCCAATGAAGCTCTTCACACGTACTACCAAACTGCCGATGTTTTCTGCGCCCCGGCTACAGGAGAGGAGAGCTTTGGCATTGTCCTGCTGGAAGCCATGGCCGCCTCAAAGCCCATCGTCGCCACCGCGATTGAAGGTTATTCCAGCGTTATGAGTCACGGTGTTCAGGGGCTAATGGTGCCTCCAAAAGATGAACAGGCCCTCGCCAGTGCCCTGATTCAACTTCTCAGCGATAAACCCTTGCGTCAAGAGATGGGCGCAAGAGGGAGGCTAAAGGCGGAGGAATGCAGCTGGCCCAACGTTGCAAAAAGCGTACTCGAGTACTATATACGCTTGCTTAATGGCTCTTAACAAAGAAAGGGCAACGTTATTATGCCCCCTAGAGCAGAACGTCAGGCGCTTGGCATTCATAGGAGAATATGGGATAATGAATATCGTGATTGGACTATTAAATGTGGCGACCTGCAGAAATAATTAGCGATAAAGTTCATAACCTTGCCGAACCGGTGGGCCGTGTGGTGGCTAAGACAAGGGTGAAGCCCAACTACCTCACCATTTCTGGTTTCCTGATGAATATTGTCGTCGCCTGGGTAATCTCCCAGGGTTATTTCCTTCTCGGCGGTTTGTTGATCCTGGTGGCAGGTATCTTCGACCTTCTCGATGGGGCAGTGGCTAGATATACCAATAGAGTCACCAAGTTCGGTGCTCTTCTCGATTCTACCCTTGACCGCTGGTCCGATGCGGTACTTCTTTTTGGACTATTATGGTATTTCGCCTGGCAACCAGATCAGGATACTTCCCTGGAAATGATCCTCATCTTTGCTGCCCTCGTGGGCTTCCTTCTCGTCAGCTATGTGAGGGCTAGGGCGGAGGGATTGGGACTAGATGCCGATGTAGGGATAATGAGAAGAACGCAGAGGATTCTTATCCTATCCATGGGACTCATGCTGAGCACATTCGAGCCTATTCTCCTGGTAGCCCTGTGGGGTCTAGCTATTGGTTCCAATCTGACAGCAGCACATCGCCTCATCTATGTGTGGTACCATACCAGAAAGGAACGGCCGGATTAAGGTTTTTCTGAGATGCTATTGAATACGGCGGCGGAATGAGAGCGCTAAATATACAGGCACTACCGACAAGATTACTACTATGACAACAAGCGCGATATAGGGTGCAGGGAAACCTGAAGCCTCGCCATCAGGTATCGGTGAAGGCTGAGGCCCAAGACCAAGACTCTCTCGCCATACAGTATTGAGACCATCCACGTTAAAATCATAAACTTCAAGCATGGCATCATCATAGGTGTTCCCCTCATTAATAACAGCCAGTAGATTCAATATCTTATCGCTACCATAGGTGTCGATAATAAACTGCACCAAACTATAGCTTTCGGCATAGCAGAGTCTGGCCTCATCAGGATCGGTGGGGAAGGAACTTGAGATACTGCGCACCGAAAAAAGGGTGTCATGGGCAATTGCTTCATTCAACAGGATTTGAAGGTCTGACCTGAGATCACCCTCAGCGTCCATCGCCAGCCCCTCATCGAGCCAAACAGGCAGATGGCCATAGAAGCCGGAGAGTGCCTGATGGACTACAAGGTGCCCCATCTCATGAGCGATAGCCCTTTTACCCCAAGCAAAGTTATCTGGAGAGATACCTATTATTACAGTTCCATACCCGGGGAAGGCGAGACCGCCTGTCCATTCTTGAGGGTATATTAAAGCGCTCAGCAAATCCTCAGAGCTAGCATAAATATAAATCTTGACTGGCTGCTCCAGGGCAACCCCGATTTCACCGGCCAGCCTTTCCAAAGCCTCATCGGCGGCATCGACAAGCTCCTGGACAAAGGACAGGTCACCCTCATACCAGAAGATGGTCACCTGATCGCTGGCAAGGCTCTGCCAGTCATGACTCAGGTCATCGAATGCAATGGTTGTTGGAGGAGTTTGAAGTTCGTGCCCAGCAGCATCCTCAATCAACCACCAGTAATCTATCTCCGTTCCCGGCGGCAGTCCTCCCGTCTCCAGCATATCCCATGTCCAGCTTGCCGCTACCAATTGACCGGGGATGAAATCTACGTCGACCCGACTGCTAACCGGGATGAGGCTCTCTCTACTCTTCCGGTATACAAGATCGATGTCGGCAATATAACTGGCCGCCTCTACCTCCAGGGAAAAGGTTATGGATGAGGGGAATTTCATCTCGGTATCGCTGGAGATTACCGTGATCTCACCCTGAGCCAGTATAGTTGTAGAAATACTGAAAAGAATTGGAATGGCGATTAATAGGGAGAGAACGAAAGACAGTATGAGTAACCGGCTAAGCCACTTCACGATTCCGTCCCCAAAGTATGTTTAAGGTACGCCTCGATAAACTCATCCAGTGCCCCATCCAGTACAGCAGCGGGGTCGCTGGTTTCATATCCAGTGCGATGGTCTTTCACCATTTTATACGGGTGGAGGAAATAGCTTCTAATCTGGTTGCCCCATCCGGCGGCGATATGCTTTCCTTTAATCCTGGCCTGCTCCTCAGCACGCTTAGCCAGCTCAAGCTCGAGTAGGCGGGCGCTGAGAACCTTAAGTGCCAGATCCTTGTTCTGATACTGTGATCGCTCATTCTGACAGATAGCCACCAGCCCGGTAGGGAGATGAGTTACCCGAACCGCACTGCTGGTCTTCTGTACGTGCTGCCCTCCGGGGCCGCTGGCCCTAAAGTAGTCGATCCTCACATCATCGAGGTTTATGGTGATATCCAGATCAAGCTCCGCCTCCGGTGAAACCTCTACCAGAGCAAAGGATGTATGCCGACCATGTGAGGCATCGAATGGGGAGAGGCGCACCAGCCGATGTACCCCGCGCTCCGCTTTGAGGTAGCCGTAAGCGTAAGTTCCGATAACCTCGATGAGGGCGCTCTTTATCCCCGCCTCTTCACCGGGTGAGACCTCAACCATCCTCGTCTGATAACCACGGCGCTCCGCCCACCTAAGATACATCCTGAGAAGCATCTCCGCCCAGTCCTGAGCCTCGGTGCCCCCAGCACCGGCATGAACAGCAAGGAAAGCGTTCCTCTTTTCGTACTCACCGCTGAGGAGCAGCTCGAACTCCATCTTTTCAAACTCGTCATCCACCCGCTCGGTTTCGGCAGTAATGTCCTTCCCCAACTCAGGCTCCTCCTCACCGATAGCCAGCTCTGCAAGTTCCAGAAGGTCACTGACCCTGCGCTCCATTATGCGCCATTTATCCACCTCTCCCCTCAACCCTCCAAGCTGGCGCATCACTCCTTGAGCCCTCTCCTGGTCATGCCAGAAATCGGGTCGCGATGAGTCCGCCTCTATTTTAGCAATCTCCCGCTCCTTTTGAGCGATGTCAAAGACGCACCATAACATGGGAGATGCGCTCGGTTAGCTCCTCAAGCCTTTTCTTTTGCTCTTGCACCATTACACCTTCCTTTTTCAATCACAAATCAATCCCGGGCAGGCAACCTGCTGCGTTACCCTTGCTCCGTCCTCATCGCAGTGGGCAAGTTATCCCGCCCCGCGAGGTGAGCCAGCCTAGTGGGCTGGGGGAGGCGATAACCTCTGAGGCAAGCCATCACCCATTGAATTGAAGCCTTAAGGTCAACCCTGTGCCCGATAGAGACATAGACAGGTTTTACGCCCCGCTTTGTCCGCAGAGCCGCCCCGATAACTTCGCCCTTATCGAGGAGATGTGTGTAATCTCCCGGTTCCTCTCCTAAAGCACCATGCCGGCCACACAGGATAGACTTGGCACAACCTATGGTAGGCGTACCCAGTATAAGCCCCAGATGAGAAGCCAGCCCAAATCTGCGGGGGTGTGCGATCCCCTGAGCATCGGCGATAAATAGATCGGGTGTTACGGTAAGACCTTCGCAGGCAGCCAGAATCAACGGCACCTCTCGGAAAGAGAGCAGCCCTGGTACATAAGGAAAGTTGATCTCCAGTGCCACTACATTCTGCTCCACCAGAACAAGCCCGGGGAAATCGATCACTACTACTGCCCCCCGTGCTTTTCCTTCACTGTCCTCGCGAGAAATGTCCACACCAGCAATTAGATTAGGGGTTCCCAGCTCGTTATTTCTTGTCACCTGAGCTGCAAGAACCCGCTGGATTTCCTTAGCTTCAGCAACGCTTACCTGCCAGCTATGAAGATCGCGCCCTATCATACCAATCAATTATATCCGCTGTCGTACCTACAGACAACTAAACCCATTGACACAAGGCATTATTTCACTCATAATAGCAAACATTGAGAGGTAAGTAATGGTAAAAATTCGATTGAGTCGTTTAGGCAGGAAAAAGAGGCCCAGCTACCGGGTGGTAATCGCCGATGACCGTGCCCCACGTGATGGAGCCTTTATTGAAATCATCGGTCACTATAATCCTTTAACCGACCCTGCTACTATCGTCATCGATGAGGAGAAGGCTCTAAATTGGATTAGTAAGGGGGCTCAGCCTACAGAAAGAGTATCCATCTTGCTGGCGAGATTGGGCATCATTGAGAAGCCTACAAAAAAATACACAGAGAAGCTTGCAAAGAAACTTGCAGAGGAAAAAGCAGAGAAGCCCACAAAGAAACCAGCGAAGAAAACCAAAGAGGAGCCCACAGCCGAACTGGTGGAGGAGAAGCCCGCTGAGGAAGAGCCTGCAGCGGAACCTGTAGAGGAGCCCACAACCGAGCTGGTGGAGGAAAAGCCCGCTGAGGAAGAGCCTGCAGCGGAACCTGTAGAGGAACCGACAGCCGAGCTGGTGGAGGACAAGCCCGCTGAGGAAGAGCCTACAGCTAAGAGCAAAGAATAGCACACGACCCTTCCCCAAGAAGGGATCGAAAATCAAGTATAGGAGGGGGGAATGAAAGAGCTTGTCGAGTATATAGCCAAGGCGATCGTGAACAAGCCGGATGATGTGGTGGTAACCGAGGAGCAAAGCGAAGGCGGTGTGCTCCTTAAGCTGCAGGTTGACCAGGAGGATATGGGACGGGTGATCGGCAAACAGGGCCGGGTAGTCCAAGCTATGCGTACCCTGCTACGGGTGGTTGCAGTCAAGCAAGGAACCCGTGTAGAGCTCGTAGTAATGTAATCCTGGTTCACTATCAATATGGATTCCCAGTTCATCGCGGTTGGTCGAGTCGTTACCGTATGTGGAGTGCGCGGTGAGGTAAAGGTTGAGGTGATGACGGACTTCCCCGATCGATTCTCGCCCCAGGAGAAGGTCTATATTAAGGGACAAGCGGTGACCATCGAACAGAGCAGATGGCACCGGGGGAGAGTAATCCTCAAGCTGGCCACCATCGATAGGGTGGAGGATGCCGAAGAGCTTCGCGGGCAATTCCTAGAGGTGCCACAATCCCAGGTTCGCCCACTACAGAATGGTGAGTATTATCAGTTCCAGATTCTCGGCCTCGAGGTCTGGACTACTGAAGGGGAACTTCTGGGTCCGATCGACCACATTCTATCCACAGGGAGCAACGATGTATACGTAGTGCCGTCCAAGCATGGAGAGCTACTGATCCCCGCCATCGAGGATGTGGTACTATCGGTAGACCTGGAGAAAGGCCGTATTGTAATTGAGCTAATCGAGGGTCTGCTACAGGAGAAAGTTCGATCTGAATAAAGCGAGTTTGGGTCATCAAGACACCTCAAATAACCTTCCACCGTGAGATAAAGATACCGTTCCAGTCCAAACAGTAACACAAAAATGTTAGGTTAGCCCTGTTTGCATCGGGCAAAATGAGTAGAAACATGGCATCTCAAATCCCAGATGTGGTAATATTTCGTTTGCCGTTATATCTACGCATCCTTACTCTCCTTACGGAGGAGAACGCTGAGGTAGTCAGTTCTCAGGAGTTGGGGGCGAGGCTATGGATGACCCCCGCGCAAATTCGAAAGGACTTGAGCTATTTCGGGAAGTTTGGCAAACAGGGAAAAGGCTATAATATTGCACAGCTCCGGGAGGAACTGCGGCAGATTCTGGGGCTTAACCGGGAATGGTGCGTGGCTCTTATTGGTGTGGGAAGATTGGGGAAGGCGATTCTCGACTATGGCATGCTTGCACTACGCGAGTTCAACATTGTGGCTGCTTTTGATATTGACCCCCATCAAATTGGCAGAAACGTAAGCGGGCTAATGATTCAGGATCTCGCCGAGCTCGCCGATACGGTGAAAAGTCAGGGTATAGAAATCTGCATCGTCGCCGTGCCCCCGTCACAGGTCCAAAGGACCATCGACTGCGTGGTAGATTGCGGTATTAAAGCGATATTAAACTATGCCCCTGCTGCAGCCCGCGTACCCAAGGACGTACGCATGCAGGAGGTAGACCCAACGCTTGCCCTGCAAACTATGACCTACCATTTAAAGTCCCTGAGCTCCCCCTGAGCCAGACCTCGGTTTTCTCCTTCGCTCCGCTACCTTGAGCCGTACCAGAGAGCGCTTGAGTGCCGCCTCAGCACGAGCAAGGTCCACTTCAGGAACATGTTCCTTAAGCCTCTCTTCGGCTCGGCCTTTCGCCACTTCAGCGCGGGCAATATCGATCTCCTCAGCCCGCTCGGCGGTATCGGCAAGCACGGTAACCCGATTCTGCATTATCTCGAGAAACCCGCCGCTCACAAATATGGCTGTCTCCTCGCTACCCTTCCTCACCACCAGCTCACCGGGCTGAAGCATGGTCAGAAGTGGAGCATGGCTGGGGAGGATACCCATTTGCCCCTGGACGCCCGGGGCGATGACGATATCAACATCATCGGAGTAGAGCAGACGTTCCGCAGTCACGATTTCAAACTTCAATTTATCCAAGGATTATTACTCCCTATACCACAGATATGACAACTATGCTTCCTCGAATTTCCTCGCCTTCTCCACTGCCTCATCTATGGTACCCGTCATCCAGAAGGCCTGCTCGGGAAGGGCATCGTGGTTTCCATCAAGTATTTCCTTGAAACCGCGTATCGTCTCTTTAACGGGAACGTAGCGACCTTCCGTACCGGTGAATGCTTCGGCAACAAACATCGGCTGTGAGAGAAATCTCTGGATCTTGCGGGCGCGCATTACTGTAAGTTTGTCTTCCTCCGCGAGCTCTTCCATACCCAATATTGCGATAATATCCTGCAGGTCCTTATACCGTTGGAGCACCCGCTGCACCCCTCGTGCAACGCCGTAATGTTCCTCACCAACAATGTTTGGATCAAGGATACGAGAGGTGGAGACCAGTGGATCAACAGCAGGAAAGAGCCCCTGCTCAGCGATAGCGCGTTCCAGGGCGACAACAGCGTCAAGG
>JAVLBD010000029.1:0-12552 GCA_031581405.1 Dehalococcoidia bacterium | reverse complement strand
ATATTCTCTATCACCTCCTGGGTGATAGTCTACCTCAACCTAGCCCATATTTGAATCAACTCCCAAATCCACGGATTAGGGTCAGTTAGGGGTGATTTGACAGCCATCTTAAAATATGATATGCTACCCCATCTGGTTCAAAGTAGGTTTTTCCCAACCTGTGCGGTTCCTCGCGAATTCCCACGGCCATGGATGACCAAGCTGAGACCAAGTCCTAAGGAAAGGAGGTTGTCCGTGGACTACGAGGATAAAACCCTAGAGTGTACAGACTGTGGCGTAAGCTTCACTTTTAGCGCGGACGAGCAGGCACTATTCGCGAGCCGGGGCTTTACCAATGAGCCCAAGCGTTGTGCTGAATGCAGAGTGGCCAGAAGGCAACAGCGCTACAATGATGGCTACGGCAATAGGGGGCGGAGGGAAATGTATCCGGCTGTCTGTGCCAGTTGTGGTATAGACACGCAGGTACCTTTCGAGCCCAGGCAGGAGCGCCCCGTTTACTGTAGCGAGTGCTATACGAAAGTCAGGCTAGAGCAGCGCGGCTAAGAAGGGAAATACAGTAGAAGACAGAAGAGGGTACTGCGATTGTACCCTCTTCTCTTTTTAACAGGTAAAAGCGGGCAGTACGAACTATTCAGAGCCTAGCTCTCAATGTGGTGGGGTGCCACCCTCTGCGGATTCGCCCGTCTGTGGACCGGCTTAGACGCCACCCTCGTACTTAAAGGAGACCTTTACCTTCGCGCGAAAGTTGGTGATATTGCCTTTATCGATCTGCATGTCAAGCTCTACGACTTCGGCGATGCGGAGATCCCGAAGGCTCTTTGCTGCCATCGTAACCGCGTTAGCAGCGGCCTTCTCCCATGAGTCGGGGCTGGTACCTACCAGTGTGATGACCTTGTAGACACTGTCTGCCATGACTCTCCTTTCATACCATTGTGTGGGACTACTATATACACCCAAGGAGGGCGTTCTGTCAAGCCCCATGAGGCCTCTTCCTCTCCCATGCCTTCTTTAAAAAGGGATTCTTGCCTGTCATTTTCACCGCTACCGTCCGTGTTCCCTGCCAGTTGGCAGAACTGGTTATCCTGCATCGAGCAGCGCCCCGTAAATCTTACAAAGGTCCATCTTTCCCTTAGTGATCTATACTTCCCTTAGCTCCACGTCTCCATTGCTAAGCGGGAATGCTCAGGAAACATCATATAGGGTGATATAATTGGCATGAAAAGGTGGGATGGTTCTGGTATGGTTAATCAAGAAAGGAGCAAATAGTGTTTGATCTATTTTGGGAACTTGGTCAGCAACGCAATACTCCAGATGTTGGAAACATTACAGAGCAAGCCATAAGAAAAGTAGAGGATGTCAGTGGAGAGATCAAAGCATTACGTGGAGCGATCAATAAATTAATGTTAATTAACAGGGCTCTTTGGGAGATCATTGCAGAGGAAAAAGGACTGGATGATAAGTATCTGATGGACAAGGTTAATGAGATAGATTTGCGAGATGGTACACATGACGGGAAGCTGGTAACCGCAATAATGCTGTGTCCGTCTTGTGAGAGAACATTATTCAAAGGACATGACAAATGCCTCTACTGTGGATCGACGGATACCGCTACCGACCCCTTCTATAAAATCGACACGGATCCTTCTGACACAGCACGTTGACCTGGACCTCTTCTATAAGGTGATATAATATTAATGTAGAAAATGGACGATCAAAACGGTATTAGGAAGATATAAATGCAGAAATCGAGCGGCTGGTTGTTCGCAATGGTATTTGCCGCTATCGCATTTATTCTTGAAGCGGCAGGTTCTGCCATGTATGTTCCCAGGTTGCGCGACGATTGGGTCGGCATTGGACTATACATTACTGCTAGCCTCCTATTCGCTATTGCTACTTTCGGATTTTACCTTAAATGGACACAGGAACGGCGCAAGGAGAAGCAGGAAAGATCGGAAGGCAAATAGCCGAATGGCAATATTCGAAGCTCTCGATCTTCTATAGCTCCGTCTCCACCCAAAGCTTTTCCCCATCGGTTGTGAAGGTGATGGTGCCGCGTTCCGAAGTGAGGTAAACCCCATCCTCGCCAAGCCTCTCGGTTAGCCTGGCCATGACCTCATCGCTGGGGTGGCCGAAGCGGTTGTCCGCGCCCGCGGATATCACCGCCACCTGTGGCTCTACGGCGGCGAGAAAGATTTCAGATGTCGATGTACTTGAGCCATGATGGCTCACCTGAAGTACAGTGCTCTTCAGCTCCACCCGCTCGCATACCAGGTAAAGCTCTCCATCTCCATAAAGGTCAGCTGTAAGCAGGAAGCTGACCTCGCCCATTCCCAGGCGCAGCACCACCCCGTTGTTGTCGATGTCCGACTCTGTACCCTCAAGAAAATCCGGCGGCGGGTTAAGCACCTCAAGGGTTGCCCCGCTGCCGAAGTCGATTCTCTGCCCAGCTTGAGCTCGATCGTGCTTGATCCCCTTTTCCTCGATTACGCTGAGCCACTCGGAGTATGCATTTGACATATAGTCGATACCTTCTGGGTAAAGCACCTGCTCGACCCGGTAGCGACGGAGCACTTCTACCAGCCCGGTGACATGGTCATCGTGGGCATGGGTGAGAACAACCATATCGATCTTCCGCTCCCAAAATGGCAGGGTATCGCCCAGCTCAAGACATACCTTTTCCGAGCTGGGCCCGCCATCAATGAGGATATGTTGACCAGATGGGGTGGAAATTAGGATAGAATCTCCTTGTCCAACATCGAGGAAGCTAACGCTGAGCTTATCGCTTTCCGGGACGGCCGCTACGGCAACCCAGGTCAGGATAGCGATGATAAGGAGCGGGATGAGGGTCAGATTTGTGGATTTTGTGAGAGTATTTCGAGACAGCGGGGATAAACCGCCAGAGGTTCCGCTGAAACTAGCTTCTGTGCTTGAAAAGTATCGCTTCCACTTTGTTCCCAGCCAGATCATGCTGCCCAGTATGCCGTAATACAGCCAGACCCATATTACATTCATACTGCTGACTTCAAGGGAAGACCAGGGCATCCTGGCAAAGCCCTGAACCACGACGATCATATATTCCAGGGAGAGCCAATCGATCCACCCTATGACCTGGGCGAAGGGCAGGAATATGGGACCGGTAAAACCAACCAGTGCTGAGAACACGATAATGGCGGGCAGTGCGGGCAAGACGAGGAAAGTAGCGGGAAGGCCAACGAGGGACACATATCCAAAGTAGTAGACAATAAGGGGTAGGGTGGCGAGGATTGCCCCCAGGCTGTAAGCGAAGCTATCGACCACGATAGTTGGCGCTCTGGTCGTCCTCCCCCACTGCTGAAAGGTTGGGGTCAGAAGGATGAGCCCGAGCACAGCAGCGAAGCTCATTTGAAAGCTTACCTGCCACAGGATTTGGGGATCGATTGCTACCATTATCGCTGCGGCGAAGGCGAGGGCAGTGATACTATTTCGCTGCCGGCCTAGATAGGCGCCGAAGAGAAAGAGGCTGACCATGATGGCAGCTCGCATCACCGATGGTGACATCCCCGCAAGGACGGCATAGCCCCATAGGGTGCCAAGGGTCAATATAAAATATGTTGGCCTCCTTCTACCGAAGAGCCATACGGCAACGCTGAGCAGGATAGAGCTTACAATCGCCATGTGAAGGCCGGATATGGCAAGTAGATGGGCCGTCCCCGAGTCTCGAAAATCCTCGAATAAGGATGATGGTATATTATGTCGCAGCCCGAGGAGGATGCCCTGAGCCAGCGAGCCTTGTGGCTCCGGCAGCGAGGCTCCCAGCACCTCCCCCATTTGATGTCTGAACGAGTAGATCGCCTGAAACGGCTGTTGTCCCTGCCCGCTTCCCTGAAGCTCGATATTCGGGTAATACATTGTGGAGTAGATGCCCTGGTGGGATAGATAGGCACTGTAGTCGAAACCGTTGAGATCATCTGGTGGCTTCTCCAGCTCCCCCGTTATTACAAGCGAGTCACCGTATTCGTAAAGGGGATACCTGGTGGTGCGTATCAGGAGAGTTCCCGCAATCTCCTGCCCGTTTATATCCCTCGCCGACAGGACGAGCTTGGTCGATGAATCTACGGGCTCGGGCTCCTCCATTACTATCCCGGTTATCGACACAGTCCCTTCGCCAATATAAGGCTGCAGTGCGTCGCCTGTGGAGACTGTACCGTATCTGAGTGCGCCGCAGAGGAAGAGGGCTGTGCAGATTCCAGCCAGGAGCACTAGCCGATTTTTTCGCCAGAGGATTGAGATAAGGAGGGCCGAAGCTATAATGGGCAAAGCGACAGTAATTGGTAGTTGGAGATAGAAACCGAAATAAATGCCGATGATAAGGGCTAAACTAAGATAAACCAGTGTCATTGCCATTAAAATAGAGCCCTGATATGTCCGGACAAACTCAATGCCTATGTCTGGACGAACTCTTTGCCCGTGTCATTCCGTGCAGGCGGGAATCCAGACAAAGTCGGTACAATCGTGCGCCATTTTCATCCTCGGTGGTACCTAGTTAAACAGGTATATTGGATTATATTAATACGATTTTCGTTATTCAGCAGTAATATAATTCTTCACCCCATCGTATTTTGCCTCTCCGATGCCCGATACCAATAACAGTTCCTCGATCATCATAAAGGGGCCGTTCTCCTCGCGGTATTGGACGATGTTTTGCGCTAGTGTGGTTCCTATTCCAGGCAGGGCATCGAGGAGCCAGTCTTGAGCGCGGTTGATACTAATCAACTGCGATGCTACACTCTTCCCATTTTCGTATATGTACAGTTTAGCCTTAACGGGGTTGGTATTGCTGGCGGAGCCGCCTGCCATTGAAAGGACATCTCTAATGTCGTTATCCTGTTCAAGCGAGTACCACCCGGGATTCTTCACTGCGCCGTCTACGTAGATCTCCCACTCTGTAGTTGAGGCAGAGGCAGGCGTGGCAAGTGTGATCTCCAGGGACTCTTTCGACCACGGCTGCTGCTGGAAAAGGAAGATGCCCCCAACAATGATGAGTACAACGAGTGAAAGAGCAATGAGCATTCTAGAATTTGCGAGCTGTTTCATATTTTTACTCTCCCAGGTAGAAAATGGACCGCCGAATGGCGCACTGGCAACCCCAAGTCTCTTGGTGCGGTTGCATTTGTTACTTATTGAACGTAGATACTATACTTAATGTCGGTTAATACTCTGGCTAATGTTTCTATTGTTATGCAAATGAAGAGAACGTTTTATGAAGTAGCACAGCGACTACGTTGTCAGCTGATATGGAAATCATTCCTTTCCCCGACCCGCCTATGCTCTGTCGTTCCAAATCCGGATTATTAAACCAGCGGGCAATTAGAAACGGGCGTAGAAGTCAGCTTCCAGCGGTTAGCCCGCCGTCTATGTAGATGTTCTGCCCGGTTACGAAATCGGAGGCATCCGAAGCCAGGTAAACGGCAAGAAGTCCTATCTCTCTTGGGGTAGCAGCTCTCCCCAGCGGGATACGTGCCATCTCTTTTTGCCTGTATTCTTCGCTCTTTTCCAGCATCATTTTGGCCCCCTCGGTTAGCGTCCATGTGGGGCCGATGGCATTAACATTGATGTTATAGGGAGCCCATTCCAGGGCTAGCGTCTCGGTGAATCTTGCCGCTGCCGCTTTGCTTAAACAATACAGGCTATTATGGTCAAAGGAGCTGATTGCAACTGCGGAGGTAACGATAATGATCTTCCCCTTTCGTCGTTCGATCATATGAGGGCCTACAGCCCTTGCGCATAGCAGGATTGCTTTCAGGTTGAGGTCCAGTACGTTATTCCAGTCTTCATCGGATATTGGGCGTATATTATGCTCGGCCAGGGGTATCACCACCCTCCTCGCGCCTTTGCCGGCATTATTAACCAGGATATCGATTTTACCAAATTGCGAAATGGCCTCGCTAACCATATGCTGCACCTGGTTTTCTTTGGTTAAATCGGTTGTGATAGAGAGGCATCGTCGCCCGAGAACTCGAATCTCGCTTGCAGTTTGCTCGTTTTCTTCCGTGCTGCGGTCTACAGTGACAATATCGGCACCTGCTTCGGCCAGAGTTAGGGCAATCCCTTTGCCTATACCACGGGCCGCACCGGTAACGATGGCAACCTTGCCCTCGATGCTATATTCCTTGAGCATGTTACTTTACCTCCGTCCATTTCAGTGAGAGTTGATTATCAGGATTACCTATACCCCGCCGAAGGGTACCCTGTCAACCCCAAGTCGGCTCTTATCCAGTCAGCACTTGTCTTCATGAACTTCTCTGGTTTATAATTCTCATAGCTCTAATTTAAGGAGAGTTATATGTCGTCTTATGCTTTTTTCAATGGAAAGTTGGTTCCCCTCTCTGAGGCCAAGGTAGGGATAATGACTCACGCTTTTAACTACGGCACCGCTTGCTTCGAGGGGATTCGGGGCAACTGGAACGAGGAGCAGGGGCAGATGCATATCTTTCGTCTGCGCGAGCACTACGACAGGCTGACTGAGAGCTGCCGTGTGCTCCAGATCGAAATCCCTCACACAATGGATGAGCTCATTTCCATCACACTGGAGCTGGTCCAACGGTGTAGCTATCGTGAGGATACTTATATTCGCCCTATGGCGTATAAAAGCTCCGAACAGGTGGGGGTAAGGCTTCATAACCTGGAGGCCAGCTTCCTTATCTTCGCTATGCCCTTCGGCCCCTATCTCGATATTACCAAAGGGGCGAAATGTTGCATTTCTTCATGGCGGCGCGTCGATAGTAATATGATTCCGATACGGGCCAAGATAAACGGGCTTTATGTGAACAGTGCACTGGCAAAGACAGAGGCGGCGGAGAAAGGCTTCGATGAGGCTATTCTGCTAACCCATGACGGACACGTCTCAGAAGGAAGCGGAGAGAATCTTTTCCTGGTGATCGATGGCCAGCTGGTTACACCGCCTATTTCAGATAACATTCTCATCGGGATCACGCGAGATACGGTAATGACGCTGGCGAAAAATGAGCTGGGCATCGATACCATCGAGCGGTCTATCGATCCCGGCGAGCTTTACACTGCTGAAGAGTGCTTTCTCACCGGCACGGCTGCGCATGTTACGCCGGTTATACAGATCGACGACAGTAGAGTGGGATCAGGTAAAGTGGGCAGTGTCACCAAAAAGCTCCAGGACCTGTACTTCGACGTGATCCTGGGTAAAAATAAGAAATACCTCGATTGGTGCACCCCTGCCTATAAGCTGGTTAAGGCATAAGCAGAAGTCGGACAAAGCAGATGCTCAGGGAGCCCCATCCTGGTTGTAAGAATGGGCTATCTAATCTGTTTTAACCTCACATCCGGTAGTAGACTCAGCGGTATAGTGCTTCTCAGGATGCTGCCTGCTGGCTTGCTTTTTTCGCCTTATTCATCGTCGGGGCCCACTTGTGGTTTTTCACAACCAGATTCCTGTATCCTGTCAGGTCAATGTAACACCAATGAGGAACTATGAATTCACTGCATTCATCGAGCACTGAGCTTTCCTTAATAGTTCCCACATATTGCGAGAGTCAGAATATTGCTACATTGATCGAGAGGGTGCACCAATCGTTGTCTCGCTACAGCTATGAGCTTATCGTGGTTGATGATAATAGTCCGGATGGAACCTCAGAGATTGCCAATAGTCTTTCTCAACAGTATCCAGTTAGAGTAATAACCAGGAGAAATGAGAGGGGCCTGGCTTCAGCGGTCGTTGAAGGATTCAAGCAGGCCAGGGGAGAAATTCTGGGGGTCATAGATGCCGATTTACAGCATCCGCCGGAGGTGATGCCTGAACTCCTGGAGACTGTAATGAGCGGAGCGGATGTTGTTATCGCCAGTCGATACGTTGAGGGTGGTGGCAGTGAGGGGTGGAGCGCGAGCAGGAAGATTATATCGAGAGGCTCTAAGTTATTGGCACAAGTCCTCTTACCCTCGGCTAGAGGGATCAAAGACCCCTTATCAGGTTTCTTTCTCCTGAGAAGAGAGGTAATCGATGGTGTGGAACTCAGTCCAACCGGATATAAAATCCTTCTGGAGGTACTTGTCAAGGGGAAGGCCAGCGAGATAGCGGAGGTCCCATATCTCTTCAGGGTGAGAGAAAGGGGGACAAGCAATCTAACCGGTGGAGAAGGGATACGTTACCTAAAACACCTTAACCGTTTGACCGGGCTACAAGCGGGGGCGATAAGGTTCCTTAAGTTTGCTTTGGTCGGGTTAAGCGGTGTTTTAGTCAATGAGGGCCTGCTGTGGCTGTTAACAGAGAATTTTGGACTTTATTATTTGCTCTCTGCTGCCATTGCCGTTGAGACAGCGATCATAACCAATTTTATTTTGAATGACATTTGGACCTTCAGGGACAGGCGAACTCCCGGTAATAGATCGCTTCTGGGCCGTGGATTGAAGTTTAACCTGGTGAGCCTGGGTGGCTTGGGTATTAATATTGCGATTCTATGGACGGTTACCGAGGTCGTGGGGATAAGCTACCTCATCTCCAACCTCATTGGTATTGCGGGGGCTACTCTGTGGAACTTTACCATTAATACATTATGGACCTGGAGGGTAAAACCTTATAGCGAGCCCGTCTCAGGAAGTTAAGCACTGTGACCGTCTTTCGCCGTAAAGCAGTGCGCCAGATTGTGAAGGGATAGATAATGGAATCAGATTACTTCTTGTTTGTATTTATGGTTTCCCTCGGTGTCTTTCAGTTGGCGGCGTCGTGGGTGAAGCTCGAAGGCATCTCATTTTTCCCGAGAAGATATCTGGGATTTATATTCGCTGCGGTAATGATCAGCGGAGGATATGGGTGGTTCTTTGGGGTTGACCGCAACATTGCCGACACCGCCGGGGGCATTTCGGGTCCCTTCCTCTTCGGCTACCTGTTTGGTGCCCTTTTCCTCGCTCTGCTGGTAACCCTGCTTTTCTCCTCGGCAGTCAAGGCACGATGGGGTAGACCGGACTCAGAGGGGGAACAAAGGGGACTTGAGGTATTGAAGAGGATGACATTTTTCCAGGCTATCAATAGAGATTTTAGAAGGAAAAGATAAATGATCTGGCTGGATGAGAAGCTATTCTTCTTCATAAACGGGCTGGCGGGCAAGTCAGAAACCGCTGATTCGTTTATGAAACTGGTAGTGGGGGAGCAATTTATCCCGGTGGCGATGGTAATGGTGCTCGTCGTCATGTGGTTCTTGGGTAAAGATGCCCGGGGGCGTGAGAGAAATCAGCGAGCGGTATGGACTGCACTTATCGGTGTGGGTTTCGCCAGTGCCGCCGTAGCTTTATCCAACCATTTTTTCGATCGCCTCCGTCCCTTCGAGGCCTATCCTGGTGATGTCACGCTCCTTTTCTATCCGCCTACCGACCCATCCTTTCCGTCAAACTCAGCGGCGGTTGGCTTTGCTTTCGGTATGGGTGCCTGGTTTGGTAACCGAAAAGCAGCTTTAGTTATCTTTTTGCTGGCTATTTTGTGGACATTCGCCCGTGTCTACTGTGGTGTACACTACCCGCTGGACATAGTCGGGGGTGCGGTTATAGGTATCTTCTGTAGTTTTCTCGCTTTTGGATTTCTGCGCCTCATCGAGCCCCTGGCTAAATGGTGCCTCGATATTATCAGATTACTCTATTTAGCATAGCTTTATAGTATATATTCTTCTAACCCGCAGCTTAGCTACGGCTACGAAAGAAATTCATCGTGTTACTTATAAGAGATTGCTGAAAAAGAGGTGCCCTGATTATATAGGGGGTTGACTGAGACTATTTCAGCAGTCTCTATAATAAAAACGAGTAGCTCCTTATTGAAAAAACGGGCTGAAACTGTAATAATACATCGGTTGAAATTCACGAAGGGAATAGGATGACAAGTATTATCGAGGTGGAGCACCTGGTAAAGAAATTCGGCGACCTGGCTGCGGTGGATGATGTAAGCTTTGAGGTGGAAGAGGGGGAGATATTCGGCTTCCTTGGACCCAACGGTGCCGGAAAGACCACCACTATCAATATCCTGTGTACTTTGATGCGTCCCACGAAGGGCAGGGTTACATTGTGCGGGCACGACGTGGCGCGCCAGCCGAATGAGGTGCGACGCTGCGTCGGAATGGTGTTCCAGGACGCCAGCCTGGATATAAGGCTTACCGCTATGCAGAACCTGCAGTTTCACACCGGGGTTTATAACGTACCGCGAGATGTCGCTAAAGAGCGTATCAGGAAGGTACTCACAATGGTTGACCTGTGGGAGCGGCGAAACGATACGGTACAGACATACTCAGGGGGGATGAGACGGAGGCTGGAGATCGGACGTGGCTTGCTGCATTACCCCAAGGTTTTGTTCCTCGACGAGCCGACCCTGGGCCTTGACCCACAGACCCGCTTCCATATCTGGAACTACATTGTCGACCTAAGGAAGCGTTTGAATATAACTGTTTTCCTCACTACCCATTACATGGATGAGGCCAACGTGGCCAGCCGCATCGCTATCATTGACCACGGCAAGATAATTGCACTGGACACCCCGGATGCACTTAAGCGGATGGTTGGTGGCGACGTTATTACTCTCAAGACAGATAACCCGGAGGCGGCCGTCGCCGAGCTCAAGGAGCAGCATGACATCGAGGCACAGCGCACTAGCGAAGGAATCTTCTTTGAGGTTCAAAATGGAGAGGAGTTTATCCCAACCCTGGTAAAAAACTTCAGAAGCGGCCTCTATAGTATTAATATGCGCCGCCCCACCCTTGACGACGTATTTATGAAGCTGACCGGCCGCGAGATACGCGAGGAAGGGGGTGGGGAGGGGGTGCTCATGAGGCAGTGGGCAATGCGCTCGGCCAGGGGGGGGAAGGGGTTTCATTGAAGAACAATCTGCACGGCGTCTACATAATCTGGTACCGTGATATCCTGCGTTTCTGGCGGGACCGGGCGCGCATGTTCAGTAGCATGGCCATGCCTGTTCTTTACCTGGTTGTTTTTGGCACAGGCATTGCGTCTGCCTTTAAGGGGGCAGACTTCGACTATATACAGTTCATGTACCCCGGCATCATCAGCATGGTAGTGGTGCTGGGCTCCATAATGTCCGGGATCACTGTAGTATTCGACCGCGAGTTCGGCTTTCTTAAAGAAGTACTGGTAGCCCCTATCAGCCGCACGGCAGTTGCAGTCGGCAAGGCGATGGGGGGTGCCACCATTGCTTCCGCTCAGGGCATAGTGATGCTGGTATTCATACCCTTCGCTAACGTTGAGATGTCGGCGGCAAGCGGTTTCATGCTGGTGGGATTGATGATCGTTCTCGCCCTTTCTCTCACTTCTATGGGTTTATTCATAGCTTCCCGCATAAGGAGCATGGAGGCCTTTCAGGCGGTGATGCAGTTGCTCATGTTTCCGCTGGTTTTTATTTCTCCCGTGATGTTCCCCGTTGGGACGCTGCCCGGATGGCTGGCCACCATGGTCAAGCTCAACCCGGTGTCCTACGGGGTTGACGCTATACGGCAGGCGGTGATGGGGGTGGAGGCATCAACCCCATTCGGTATAGAGCTGTTTGGCTATCGCATGAGCATTGCTCTAGATGTAGCGGTGGTTGCCGCCTTCGGCATCATCATGCTCTTGCTGGCGATACGTTCCTTCCGCGTTCAGGAGTAAATTAATGGATTCCGACTTAGAGAGTAGAAATTCCGACCATAGGGAACTGCCGAGGCGGCAGGTGGTTATCACCATGGCAGGGGTGATGCTGGCCCTTTTCTTCGCCTCGCTTGACCAGACGGTTGTCGGCACTGCCCTGCCACGGATTATCACCGACCTTGGCGGGTTCGCCCACTACACGTGGGTGGCCACAGCCTACATCATCACCTCCACTGTTACGCTGCTGATTGCCGGCAAGCTGAGCGATATGTACGGCCGCAAGTGGTTTCTTGTCGGCGGCATAGCGGTGTTCATAGTAGGCTCTATTCTCTGTGGCACCAGCCAGACGATGAATCAGCTTATCGGCTTCAGGGCGCTTCAGGGTATAGGAGCGGGAGCCATAATGGGTATGGCCTTCATCACCGTCGGCGACCTTTTTCCAGCGGCCGAGCGCGGTAAATATGTGGGATTCCTGTCCGGGGTGTTCGGCCTGTCATCCGTTATCGGGCCGACTTTAGGGGGCTTTATAACCGACAATTTCTCCTGGAACTGGGTATTTTATGTCAATATCCCTTTCGGTATCCTTATCATGATCCTGTTTATATTCTTCTTCCCTCACATACGCCCCGGCATTCAGAAACACAGGGTTGATTATGGCGGAATAGTAACGCTCATACTTACCGTGGTACCGTTTATGCTGGCCCTGACCTGGGCCGGTGTTGAATATGAGTGGCTGTCCTTCCCCATCGTTTTCCTGTTCGCTTTCTCAGCGGCCATGTTGCTTGTGTTCATAATAATTGAAAGCCGGGTCAAAGAACCCATACTGCCACTGTGGATTTTCAGGGACCGGGTGGTGAGCGTGGCGTCGATTGTCACCTTCATATTGGGTTTTGGCATGTTCACCGGCATTATCTTTATACCCCTCTATTT